>JAEETG010000059.1 GCA_016290255.1 Clostridia bacterium | reverse complement strand
TCAACTCTTGAAAATGTTGAACTTTGTGTTATTCCTTTTGAAAAAGATAGTGATGAAAAAATTGTTCCTCAAAAGATATATAGCGTTGAAGAGGCAAAAATTAAATTTGAACAAGACAACATATATGCAATCACGGAAGCTGACTTTATTGCCAGCAAAATAAGCAAGCTTATAAACGAAAAAACAACCATATATGACCCAGATTACAAGCAAAACAACGGCATGAGGAAAGTTGAGTGGAGTGACATTGCCATTTTATATCGCTCTCGTGGAGCATATTTGGATGCAATCTTAAAAAGGCTTAAAAGTTTTAACATTCCTCTCAAAGCTGTTAGCAGTGAAAATGTTTTGGAAAAAATTGAAGTTCAAACTCTTTTGAACTACTTAAGGCTGCTTGCAAACACTCAAGATGACTATGCTCTTGTTGGCTTTTTGACTTCGCCAATAGGGGGCATGAGTTTTGGTGAACTTGCAAAGATTAGAGAAATTGGAAAAGATGATTTTTGTGAGGTTGTGAAGAGCCAAAAAGAAAACAATGAAAAAATAAAAAGAGCCTTTTCGCTTATCTTGGAGGGTAGGGAAAAACTTTTGAATAATTCAATATATTCTGTGTTAACCTGGCTCTGCGAAGAAACAAATTATCAAAGCCTAATGCTTTCATTTTCTGATGGAGAGGAAAAACTTTTAAACGTGAAAGCATATATTGATGACTTTTTGAGCCATTCATACAATAATGATTTGATTGCATACTTGTCATACATAGACAGCAACGACAAAGCAAGTGTTTCTCAAAACTCCAATGGCGAGAGTGATGCGGTGAGTGTTGTTACAATGCATCACTCAAAGGGGCTAGAATATCCAGTATGTTTTGTTGTTGACATGGCACACGAATTTAACAAAATGGACCTAAGTGGCCCTGCGATATTTAGCACAGAACTTGGAATTGGGGTTCAAAAATTTGACAAGGAAAACAAGTTTAGGTGCGGAACGATTGCGCGTTCAGCAATTGTTTTGGATGAAGCGGAAAAATCATTCAGTGAAGAAATGCGTGTTTTGTATGTTGGGCTCACCAGAGCAAAAAACCATTTATACATAATTGGAAAGGCAAAACTAGATAAGTTAAAGCACAACACAACCTACTATAACATAAAGCACAAACAAGATTATATGTCGATTCTTTTGTCTTGCTTGAAAGATTCTGAACTTGAGGCAATGAAAAATGGGAAAGAAACACTTAATGTCAAAACTGGAGATGGCACAAGTTTTAAACTTAGTGTTCTAAATCCTGTTTGTGATGAAAAAGAAGAGGTGGGAGCGGAAGAAAATTGCCCTGGCTTGTTTGATTTCAACATAACAGAACTCTTAAGTTCCATAAATGAAAACAAAAAACTCATTGAAAGCCAAAAGGCTGTGTGCAAAATTGCCTACAAAAATAGTGTTAGCAGAATTATGGAAAAAGAAGATTCCAAAGCAAACCACCCTCAAAATGTTCAAAAATTGTTTGTTAGTGAAGACGGCGTTTCTGCCGACAAGATTGGAACGGCTTATCATAAAGCAATGCAAATAATTCCATTTGAACTTGAAACAAAAGAGGAAGTTGAAAGCTTTTTGAAACAAAACATGCCTGAAGATGAATTGAAACTTGTTTCTTGTGACAAAATAACAAAGTGCCTAAGTTGGCTGAAAAAATATACGAACGGGGCAACAAAAATCATAAGAGAAGGGCAATTTTATCTCAACATTCCATATAACCAAATCATCGCCAAAAGTGACATTAAAGACAAAGTTTTAATACAAGGAGTTGTGGACCTTGTTATCATAAAAGACGATGAAGTAATCCTTATTGACTATAAAACAAATAGGGAGAAAAATGACGATATAATGCGTGAAAAATATAAAATTCAGCTGGAATGTTACAAAATTGCAGTGGAAAATGCCATAAAAAGGGCTGTAAGCCGCAAAATTTTATATTCTTTTTTCAAAGAATGCGAAATATTGTTTGACAAATAAAACAGTTATTTACTATAATATGATTATAAAAACGATGATTTTTAAAAATAGGAGATAAAAATGAGTGGTTTTTTAATGGGTAATGCCATTTACAATTTCTTTGAGTTTTTGCGTTCAATATTTAAAAACGCAGAACTAAACTATGTGTTTTTCATTGGAATTGGTTTTATGGCCGCATTTATCATTGTTGGAATTGTTAGAATGGTAAATAGTTTTGAAAGAAAAACAACAAAGTGTATTAACAAAATAAACAGATATCTTTTGCAAAATCCAGAAATAACAGAAGATAATTTGGTTGTGTTCCACAAATTTTTGCAAAAGATGCCCACAAGGATTCGTGACCGTTGGCAACTCTACATTTTGGAAAGAGAAGGTTTACCATCAAAATACCTAACAGCCGAATACTGTATTCGTAGGCCACTTTCAGCAAGTGCACTCATTGGTGTTAAGTCACAAATCAAACTTTCTTCAATTGTTCTTGCAATCATAACATTTGTTTTGGGCCTTGGCTATTCTGTTGCAAAAGCAATGGGTGGAATGGACGTAACTGTTGGAAACGTTATTGACTATTGTTTCATCTATCCAATGACAACTCCACTTGTTATCTTTTTAATGGCAGCACTTTTCAACATGATTGTAACCCTTAGATACAACTACTACAACGCAAAACTATATGACAACTTTGCTGTGTTTGTTAGAAACCTCAACAGAGCTGTTGCAACTCTTCCAGACAGCATCGACTATCAAGTTTTGTTCACACAAAAAGAAATTGATGAAGGAATTCCAATTCTTAGGGAATACTTGGAAAAGGAAAGACTGGAAGAACAAAGACTTTTGGAACAAAGCAAATATGCCGCAATTTCGCACAGCCCATACAACTTTGAGGACTTGGGTGTTGACGGAGAACAACTTATTTCTCGTGCGGTAACAGAATCTGAAAGCTTTTTGATGAAAAAGATTGGGCTTCAAAACGAAATGCAAGAATATGAAAAGAAACTTGCTCAAGCCCAAGCAAACATGGATGAAATTGAAAAAGAAGCAAACAGAAAACTTCAAACAATCAAAGAAAACTTGGAGCGTTTGGACAAAGCAATCTCCGAAACCACAAACCGTGTGGAAATCAACTACAACAAGCGTCAAGTTAAAGATGAAATGGAAAAACGTGCAGCAATTGAAAAAGACCTCAAGTCACTTCTTGCAAAAGAACAAGTCACAATCAACGAGTGTAATGCTGAAATTGAAAAGAGAAAAGAAAGAATTGAAAAAGATAAAGATGCTGTTGAAACAGCCCTTAAGTCTGAATACAACACATTTGCAATCAAGGTTTATGACACTTTGAACGACAAGATTTCAGAAGAAAATGCCGATGTTTCAAAAGATTATCAAACACAAATTGTTGACCTTAAGGGTAAGATTCAGAACCTATCCAGAGAAATTGAGCAAAAAGACGCTTTAATTGCTGAAAGAGATTTGTATATCAGCACAATGCAGGGTGGAGCTCCATATGAAGAGCAAGTTTATCAGCAACCACTAGATGGAAACAATCAAGACTACAATGGTTATGTGCCACAAGCACAACCAGTGGCTGATGGCAGTGAAAACTATATGACAGCAGAAAATGCTGGAACAAGCCAGGTGTATTATGATGAAAATGGAAATGCAATAGACTATTCACAAGCATATGATGAGAACGGAAATTTAGTTGCAGACTATTCGCAATTCTACGACGAAAACGGGAATTTAGTCGATTATTCACAATACTATGATGAAAATGGAAATTATATAGGTCCAACAGAAGAAGAACTTGCAGCTCAAGCAGCACAAACAGGACAAGAACAACAAGAATATGTTGAGCAACCACAAGAAGCAGTTGAGCCTGTTGCTGAGCCTCTTGTTGAAGAAATCACGGAAGACACACCGGCTCAGGGAACTGAGGAGGTATCTCAAGAAGAACCAGTTGAAGAGGTGGCTGAGCAACCTGTTCAAGAAGAAGTGGTTGTTGAAGAAAAGCCAAAACAAAAGCCAAAATCAATGAAAAAGACAAAGAGCACTTCAACCAAAAAGTCAACAGCGAAGAAAACAACAAAGAGTGAACCTGCAGAAGAAAAACCTGCAGCAAAGAAAACAACCAAGTCAAAAGCAGCAACAGCCAAGAAAGGGACAAAAAGCAAGAAAATAAATGTTGCTGATGAAAGTGTTAACTATGCAGTTTCTAGAGATGATTTTGAAGAGATTCAAAAGAGAATTGATGAAGAAAGTCAAAAACTTCAAAAAACAAAAGATGAACTTCAAATTGAAATCAGCAAGGCTCTAAGCAAGATTGAAAGTTCAAAATCAAAGTCTGAAACAGAAAAAGCAAAGAACATAAAACACATAAAAGGATTGATTGATCAACTAAAAGATAAGGCAAAACAAGCAAAAGAACAAGGTGCATCAAAAGATGAAATCAAGAACATTAATGCTTCAGTTGCCGAACTTTTGGATGCAATCACAAAGTATTCTAGCAAGAAATAAGCCTAGAAGAAAAAAATAGGAGCGGGAAAAGGAAAAGAAGATGATCACATCTTCTTTTTCTTATTCAAATTTTTTAGTTTTTGCCTAACAAAAATTATTTTTAACTTTGAAAAAAGTAAACCAGAAAGAATAAGCCCAAAAGCATAGGTGAAAACAATATATAGCCTTATTTCCCCAAAATTAAGCCATAAACAAATCAAAAATAAAGCAAAGGTTATCACAAAAGAAAGGGCTGCGTTTAGTGAGACAATAAGCCATTTGTGCTTTAATTTTGAATAGAAAAAATGCACTATTTCACATATAAGACCACAAAAAACAGCAAATAATGCTGTTAAGCAAAAAACAAGCCCTTGGTTTGCCGTTTCAAAGAGCATTACTTAAAAATCCTTTTTAGAAAACTCTTTTTAGGGGATTGATATTTTATCATTTCAATTTCCCCATCAATCACAAGGCTTTCGGACTGAAGGTCCAATTTTTTGATGTGTAAATTTTTCCCTCCAACAACCATTTGCTTGTCTTGAAGATTGCAAACAAACTGTGTTGGGGTTGAACTTTCAACTTTTTGAACTCCAGTGAGTTCCAGTTTTTGCATGTTTTCGCAAATGAGAGTGCAGTGTTTTAATGTGTTTTCCATTGTTAACTCCTTTATTACACATGATGTATATGCAAAACGCAATTTATTTATTTACTTTTTTATAATTTATGATATAATAAAACAAGGAAGTGAAAAAATGAAAATATTGCAAGATTTGAGCTTGTCTCAATTGGAAGAGGTTATAGCCAGTCTAAATGAGCCAAAATATAGGGCAAAACAAATATATGAAAACATATATCTTGGAAAATCTTTGGAAGAGATGACCAATGTTCCAAAAAACATAAAAGAAAGCCTTGAAAAGGATTTTTTGAGTGAACCAATCAAAATAATCAAAACTCTGGAAGATGAAGAAGGAACAAAAAAGTTCTTGTATTCTTTGTTTGATGGCAACATTATTGAGGGTGTTTTGATGAAATATAAATATGGCAACACCCTTTGTGTTTCAACTCAAGTTGGTTGCAGAATGGGGTGCAAATTTTGCGCCTCTAGCCTTAATGGAATTGTGAGGAACCTAAGTGCAGGAGAGATTTTAGGGCAAGTTTTGTGCGTTAACAGGCTTTTGGGAGGAACGGCAAAAAAGAGAGAAATCACCAACCTTGTTTTGATGGGAAGTGGCGAACCGCTAGACAATTTTCATGAGGTGACAAAATTTTTGCAGTTAGTCACCAGCAAAGATGGCATCAACTTTTCGGCAAGGAACATTTCTCTTTCAACTTGTGGGATTGTTCCAAACATCAAAAAACTTGCTGAAATTGGACTTCCAATCATTTTAACAATTTCACTGCATGCTCCAAATGATAACATTAGAAAAACAATAATGCCAATTGCAAACAAATATTCAATCAAAGAAATAATTTCTGCAAGCAGGAACTATTTTGAAAAAACTGGCAGGCGAGTTATCTTTGAATATGCCTTAATTTCTGGGGTTAATGACTCTTTTGAGTGTGCAAAAGAGCTTGCAACAGTTGTTAAAGGCTTTCCAACTCACGTAAACTTAATTCCACTAAATGAAGTGAAAGAAAGAGGGCTTAAAACAGTTTCAAGAAAAAATGCGGAAAAGTTTTGTGAAGCACTTAAAAATATGGGTGTTTCCGCCAGTGTTAGAAGAACAATTGGTGAAAACATCGAAGGGGCTTGTGGTCAACTTAGAAACAAAGTTTTAAAAGAAGGAGAAGCAAGATAGGGCTTTCTCTTTTTATTTTGGGCTATTTTCCTTGCTAAATTGGCAAAAGTGTGTTATAATCACTGTGAATTGGTTAGTGTTTTGCAAGCAACTGATTTACTAAAAATAGGAGAAAATTTTGCAATACGGGAAAACGCAAAAACAATTAGTAATGGGCTTGTATTTTTTTTAGTAAATTAACAAAGGGGTAAACTTATATGAAACTAAAACTATTTAGAGTGCAAAACTTTCGTTCTTTTGAGGATTCTGGTTGGATTAACTGCCAAGACGTCACAGCGGTTGCTGGTGTTAATGAGGCAGGAAAAAGTAACTTATTAAAGGCACTTTGGAAACTTAAACCAGCATTTCAGGCAGATAACAAAATTCTTCACTCAGACTTACCAAAAGATAAATTTGATGAACTTATGGACGCTGAGGAGTTGCCTGTTTTCATCACTGCAAAGTTTAAACTTGAGGCAAAGGACCTAAGCCTTCTTAAAAAATATTTTCCAACCATAAAACCTTTTGACAATTTCACAATCAAAAGAACACTTTCTGGAAAATATATTGTTGAAGTTCCTGTGACTGTTCCAACAGAAAAAGCACAAAAACTTCACGATTTCATCATCAAAATCATGCCTGGTTTCATTTATTACAGCAACTATGGTAACCTAGACAGCAACATCTATCTTCCACAAATGCTTAGTTCATTTAATAAAAAAGGTGTTAATGCGTTGTCTCCTGCAAAGAAGAGAACAATCAAACTTCTTCTTTTGTATGTTGGAATAACTCCAGAAATGCTCAAAGAAGATTTGCCACTTTTGTTTAGTGGGTCAAAACTCGACAAACTCACAGCACCACAACTTTTTGAACTCACAAAGAAGAAAGAAGAATATCAAAAATTGTTTGATGATGCTGGCAAAAGGCTTAGTCAAGAATTTTCTGAAATGTGGAGGCAAGGTGATTATAAGTTTGAATTCACTTTTGAGGGTGATAACCTAAAGATTTATGTCACCGATTCAATGGGAAACAGAGCACCTCTTGAGGAAAGAAGTGTTGGAATGCAGTGGTTCCTGTCTTTCTTCTTGGTGTTCTCACTGGAAAGCAAATTATTTTACACAAACACCGTTCTTTTATTAGACGAAAGCGGAATGACTCTTCATGGGCTTGCTCAACAAGATTTGGTTCACTTTTTGGAAGGCCTTGCTGAGAGAAACCAAATTATCTACACAACTCACTCAAGTTTCATGATTCCAACAGAGCATCTAAACAGAGCAAAAATTGTTTATAAAAGCAGTGACGGCCACAGCGTTGTTTCTGATGACTTAAAACTAAACAAAGAACAAACAAACAAAGCAAGCCTTCTTCCAGTGAAATCAGCAGTTGGAATTGAAGTTTCAAAATCAATTTTGTCTAGCTGTGACCCAATTATTGTTCTAACTGAAGGTGAACAACACATTCTAACAGCAATCAAAAACTTCTTGAGTGGAAAAGGAAAGATTAAAGCGCAAAGAGATGTTGTTTTCGTTTCAGCTGGAATTAATGGGGTTGAAGGAACAGCACAAATCTTAAGTGATGATGGAAGGCTCCCAACAGTATTCTTGTCAGACAAGAAAAATGTTGAAAGGGTTTGCAGATATCTTGTTTCAAACACATATAAAGAAGAGGAAGACAAAATTGTTCTTCTCACAGACTTTGGTTCATTTGACACAATTTATGATGTTGTTCCATATGAAATTTTTGCGAGAGCGGCAGGCAGTTATTTGATTAGAATTTTGGACGCAAATTTTGAAATAGAAACAGGTGTTCCATTTATTTCTCAAGTTGAGGAGTATGCAACACTCAATGATTACAAACTCCCAGAAACTTACAAAGACGAAATTGGAAAACGAGTTAAATCATTCATGAGCAAAAACTTTAAAGACATCAAAGTTGATAGATACACTAGAAAATTATGGACAAGAATCATTGATAAAATTGTAAATCCGTAATTAAGGGGGAAAATCTATGTATGTTGGCAATGAAATAATGGTTGTAACATCTGTTGCCGGAAGAGATTATAAATTGAAAAGCTGCCAAGGGATATCTTTTAGTGGAGAACTTGACAAGGTGAGCAAATATTATATTGAATAAAATGAGCTAATTCAATATAATGATGTGAATGTGGAAGTTGGTGATCTTATTTATGTTGACGCAAAAGCTGTTGAAAGTGGGAAGTTGCCATTTTCAAGTGGCTCACAAAAGGAAAGAATAAATAACATAACAACTCTTTTTATGGGGC
>JAEETG010000058.1 GCA_016290255.1 Clostridia bacterium | reverse complement strand
GCATGTGATGTTTCTGTTTTTTTGAACAAATCACTTAAAGGCTTTCCATTAACAAGGTCTTCTTCTTTTATGCCTTTATTAATTTTTAAAACATACTTTAAATCCAAATTCGACTCAATTTTCAATGTTCCATCATTGCTTTTCGTAATTTTGATTTTATTATATTTTTCTCCATAAACGCTTCCATAAACAAAACGAAATAAATTATTTTTTAAATTATCGCACGCTTCTTTTGTTATTATTTTTTGAGTTAAAAGTGTGTCAAAAAGTTTTTGTTGCTTTTGATATATTTTTTGAACTGTTTCAAAATCTTTTAAATCGTCTTTTGTTAAGCCACGTGGCTCTTTTGCTTTTTCGTTTATGTTATTTAAAGCTATGTCCATAATTTCAAAATCACTAAACAATTCTTTTAATGAAGTGAACTCATTTTTATAATCATTAATCTTTTGCGATCCATTAAAATAAACATCTTGAACAGCTTTTGGGAAAAGCCTTTCCACATTTTTAACATACACAACATATTGTTCATAAGATGGGCGATATATGTCTAATGAATCATATCCATAATAATCTCCATTTTGATAAACCATTCTCTGTGTTAAAAATTCAGTCATACCCTCATGAAGGTCAATGTTTTGAGTTCCTCCCATCATCTGAGCCCATTCAACACTTTTTCCATCTTTTTTAACTTTTATTGATGCAAAATTGCTGGGATTGTTTTCTGCTTTTTCAAAAAATTCAAGCTTTGTAAAAGAGTGAAGCATTTCATGAGTTAATGTTGTTTTTGGTGAATGACTTTTTTCCCCTCTTTCTATTTTTGCTGGAGGCAACCCATTTTCAAGAGCCAAAAACCCTTCTGCAAACAGTTCCTCACCAATGTTATCAACAAGTTTTGAAGTTTTTCCAGCCTTTAACAAATCTTCTTTTTCAAGAGATTGTGATTGAAGTTTTTTCAAATCTTTTGGATCAGCGTTTCCCAAATATTCCAAAGAATAATCTTTGTTATGATCATATGGATTAATGGAAATTCTATGCAAAGTTTGTTTCTTTAAAAAATGTTGATGGAATCCACCAATTAAGACATCCCTTTTCACAACACTTTTTTTGTCATAAGTTTTAAAGGGTCTTAAATAAGTGTTTTCCATAACTTTTGGAATGTTTTTTATTTCATAACACTTTAACATCATTTTGGCAATTTCAACATATTCCGAAAACATTATGTCAAACTGGCTTTGAATTTTTTTGCTTTTTGCAAGTTTGTCAATTTCTTTTATGTCATTTGCAATTTCTTCGGCAGTCATTTTCTCGGGTTTACCTCCTTTTAAAAGTTTTTTATCAAAAAACTAAACGTCTAATTCTTTAATAAGAGTTGCATTTTGCTCAATAAACTCACGCCTTAATTCTGGCAAATCACCCATAAGGGTTGTGAAAATTTGATCAGCCTCAAAAGCGTCTTCCATGGTAACTTGAAGCATTGTTCTTGTTTGTGGGTCCATTGTTGTTGTCCAAAGTTGGTCGGCGTTCATTTCACCAAGACCTTTATATCTTTGAAGTTCAATTCCTTTTCTTCCAAACTCTGAAAAATATTTTTCTAGCGCTGCGTCATCATAAAAATATCTTGTAACACCAGAACGAACAACTTTATATAGTGGTGGTTGAGCAATATAAACATGCCCTTGTTCAATGAGTGGGCGCATGAACCTGAAGAAAAATGTGAGCATCAAAATTCTAATGTGGCTTCCGTCAACATCAGCATCGGTCATGCAAATAATTTTGTCATACCTAAGTTTTGAAATGTCAAACTCTTCACTAATTCCACAACCAAACGCTGTTATCATTGTTTTAATTTCTTGGTTTTCCAAAATCCTTGGAAGTCTTGCTTTTTCAACGTTCAAAATTTTTCCACGAAGAGGCAAAATTGCTTGGAATTTTCTGTTTCTTCCTTGTTTTGCCGTTCCACCAGCACTATCTCCCTCAACAAGGAAAATTTCACACTCGTTTCTATCTTTGCTGGTGCAGTCGGCAAGTTTTCCTGGAAGAGTGCTTGTTTCCAAAATTCCTTTTCTTCTTGTGAGCTCTCTTGCAGAGCGTGCTGCATCTCTTGCTCTTTGAGCTGTCACACATTTCAAAACAAGTTCACGAGCAACTTGTGGGTTTTCTTCCAAAAATGCACCAAACTCATCTTGCATAACTTTTTCAACAAAAAATCTCATTGAAGAGTTTCCGAGCTTTGTTTTTGTTTGACCTTCAAATTGAGGCTCGGTAAGTTTTACTGAAATAATTGCACAAATTCCTTCCCTAACATCTTCACCACTAAGTTTTTCTGTTTCTTTTAAGATTTTGTTCTTCTGACCATAGTCATTAATGATTTTTGTTAATGCGTTTTTAAATCCTGTTAGGTGAGTTCCACCTTCTTCTGTGTTGATGTTGTTTGCGTAAGCATGAATAACTTCGCTATATCCATCATTATATTGAAAACAAATTTCAACAATTTGGTCATCTTGTTGTTTGTTTATGTAAAGTGATTTTGGGAAAACAACTTCTCTTCCACGGTTTAAAAAGTCAACAAACTCAACAATTCCACCTTCAAAGTGGAAAACATCTTTTGCTTCTCTTCCCTCACGCTTGTCTTCACAAGAAATTGTTAAACCTTTGTTTAAGAAAGCAATTTCTTTAAAACGAGCCTTTAAAGTGTCATAATTAAAATCAACTGTTTCAAAAATTTCTGGGTCTGGCAAAAATGTTACTTTTGTTCCAGTTTCTTTTGTTTTTCCAACAATTGTTAATGGGTTTTGTGGGTTTCCACGAACATAATCTTGGTGATAAATGTTTCCGTTTTGCTTTATTTCAACTTCCAAATTTGTTGACAAAGCGTTAACAACAGAAAGTCCAACACCGTGAAGACCTCCCGAAATTTTGTAACCACTTCCACCAAACTTTCCACCAGCATGAAGTTTTGTTAAAACAACTTCAACAGCAGACTTGTGTTCAGTTTTGTGCATTCCAGTTGGAATTCCACGCCCGTTATCTGTAACTGAACAAGAACCATCTTTTTCCAAAACGACTTCAATTTTGTTGCAGTAACCAGCCAAAACTTCATCAATTGAGTTGTCAACAATTTCAACAATCAAGTGTTGAAGACCTCTTTCATCTGTTGAACCAATATACATTCCTGGACGCTTTCTAACTGGGTCAAGGCCTTCCAAAACTTGGATTGCACTCTCATCATAAACTTGTTTATTTTCTTCCATAATATTTTTAACCTTCTTTTAATCATTTATAAATTTTTGCTCTTTGTTTGCTTTTTTTAAAGAACTTGATTTTTTCCTGCCTTTTGTTACGGTCAGGTCACAAACCTTTTCCACCATCTTTTTTATGGCAAAATGCCTTTCTTTTTTCTGTGAGCCAATGTTAATTTTTTGCTCTTTTGTTTCAACCTTTAAAACATCTTGGTTGAGAGCAATTCCATCTTCAACAATCATGTTGTCAATTGTTGCGT
>JAEETG010000057.1 GCA_016290255.1 Clostridia bacterium | reverse complement strand
TATCGTGGTCTCTAAACCTTAGGTTCTGTTTATCAATTCCCAAAGAAAGCAAAAAGTCATATGCCTTTTGCCTATAATAAGTGAACCAGTCTTTTCCGTCTTCTGGGTCAAAGAAGAATTCAAGCTCCATTTGTTCAAATTCTCTAACTCTAAAAATAAAGTTTCCTGGAGTTATTTCATTTCTAAAACTTTTTCCAATTTGACCAATTCCCAAAGGAAGTTTTCCTCTTGTTGAACGCAACACATTTTTAAAGTTTACAAAAATTCCACCAGCAGTTTCTGGACGCAAATATATTTCACTTTTTTTGTCTTCAGTAACTCCTTGAAAAGTTTTGAACATCAAATTAAATTTTCGAATTGGTGTGAAATCACATTTGTTGCAGTGTGGACAACAAATGTTGTTGTCTTTAATGAACTGCTCCATTTTTTCATCACCCATTGCCTCAACTGAACCCTCAATTTTTTTGTTGTTATTAAAAAGCCACTCTTCAATTAATTTGTCTGCTCTAACTCTGCTTTTACATGCCCTACAATCCATTAATGGCTCAGTAAAGTTTGCCAAATGCCCACTTGCAACCCAAACTTGTGGATTCATTAAAATTGCACTGTCAAGACCAACATTGCTCATCTCTCTTTCAACAAATTCTTTCCACCAGGCTCTTTTTAAATTGTTTTTAAGTTCAACCCCCAAAGGACCATAATCCCATGTGTTTGAAAGTCCTCCATAAATTTCACTTCCTGCAAAAATAAACCCTCTGTTCTTACATAATGCAACAAGTTCGTTCATTGTTATTTCACTCATTTTTTCTCTCCTTTTTTATGCATAGAAAACAAAAAACCCTATGCAAATTTATGTCTTTGCATAGGGACGATTTTTTAACCGCGGTTCCACCCTATTTTGCACCAAAAGATGCACTCTTTTTTATGCCCTTTTTTGGTTGGGCGAACCAACGCTCTGGAATTGCCAGTTCCTTCATTGCTAATTTAATTTTAGCACTAAAAAATTTGATTGTCAACAACCAAAACAAAAAACACCAATTTTTTATGGTGTTTTTTATGTCTTTTACATTGTTGGCACTCTTGTGTTCTGCTTGGAATATTTAGCAAAATATTTATCAAAACCTGGTGCATCCTCCGGCTTAATCACAACACGAGAACGCCAGAATTTATCAACGCCATCACAAATTGATTCACTAATAGCATGTTTTTCCGTGCATCCCTGTGCCGCTGTCATTCTTGGAGCTATAGCATCTTTTCCTTGTTCAAAAACATTGTTAACATCACGCTGTAAAATTTCTTTATCATCCACAACCTCTAAATACAACCTGAAATTAACACGCAAACCATATGTCTGACTTAAATCATGACCATACATAGTAAGCAATTTGCTATCCTTTTTTATATAATCAACAACTTCAGATCGTTCAGCCTCACTGCAGTTCTCCAAATCGGTAAGATATAGCAAATCCCTTTGAAATTCATGGGCGCCCCTTAATTCTCTTTCTTTATACTCAGTTGTAATCAATGATACTGCCAAATTATACATAATTTTCACCTCTTTTTTTTCTTTTTCTACTTTGATTATAGCACTTTTTAAAAGTTTTGTCAATAAAAGCAATATTTGTTGCCAATTTTTGCGTTTTTTAAAACTTTTTTACCAAAAATTTTGCAAGCCTCTTTTTGTTTGACCAAAACTCTTGTTTATGTTACACTATTTTTAAGGAGAATTTTATGTTTATATTTTTGATTTCAAGAAGTTTTCAGCGCATTGAAGAAAATGGAGAAAAAGTTGGCTTTGTTATTGAAGAAACAAATGGCTTTTTAAAAAATCTTCAAAACGCCATAAAAAAATATGGTAACTTTGTGTTTTTGGCAAACGACCCACAAGATTTTGAAGAAAACAACAAAAGCCTAAAGTTTATAACAGAAGCTTTTAAAAACTATTTGCAACCTTTTAAAACAGCCACAGTTTTGGATGATAGAACCAAAACAAACGCACAACAAATTTTAAAAAATGCTGATGTTGTTTTTCTGCAAGGTGGAAAAGTTGGAGTGCAAAACAAGTTTTTATATGATGTCAACTTTAAGGAAAACATAAACAAAAATGCTGTGTTAATTGGAAAAAGTGCTGGGGCAATCAACCTTACAACAATTTCTTATGACTACCCCGAGTTTGATGAAGAAATTGGCATAAAAAACTGGTATGAAGGCATGGGATTTTGTGATATCACAATCATTCCACACTTTAACCTTAAAAACAAAGG
>JAEETG010000056.1 GCA_016290255.1 Clostridia bacterium | reverse complement strand
AGCGTCATCACTTTTCATCTCCGT
Source organism: Clostridia bacterium (assembly GCA_016290255.1). Lineage (GTDB taxonomy): Bacteria > Bacillota > Clostridia > Christensenellales > UBA1242 > UBA7584. Next base: position 2,102 of record JAEETG010000056.1, on the reverse strand, counting down.
TTTTGAAAAACCTTTCAGTGCTCCACCCAGTTCTGGAATTTTGTCCTTAAACCATCTCACTCCAATTCTTTCATAGAATTTTCTTTCAAAAGCAAAGCACCTAAAAATTTTGGAGTGAATGTTTATTTTCTTTTTTGGAATCAATCGAACTAGGCCTGCAGCCAAAAAATCTAAAGCAAAAAATGCAACAATAATTAAAAGGGGATAATAAAAGCAAAACAAAACGTTAAATTCACACACGCCACACAGTGACAAAATCATGTTTACCAGAAAGATTAACAAGTAGCCAACGCACAGCGTGATTAAATAGCCCCTCAATCTAAGCATTTTCCCCCTCCCTTTTTTGCTTACACCTAAAATTTATTAAAAAAGGAAAAAAATAACAAGAGAATTGGTGACTTTCCCTTCTACTCTTGCGAATCCACATAGTGGAATAGAGTTCCACAAATCGTGGAATAGTTATTTATTATTCTCTCAAAAGTGGAAAATAGTTAAAAACATGCCCTTTTTTGGTTGCAATGCATGTTTCTTGTGTGGTAAAATAAAAGCATGGAATTAAATGAGATTATAAGTCACAACTTAATAGAACTGAGAAAGAAAAACAAGTTAACCCAAATGGAACTTGCAGAAAAACTTAACTTTTCCAACAAATCAATTTCAAAGTGGGAAAGTGGGGAGGCTGTGCCAAGCGTGGAAGTTCTGCAAAAAATGGCAACGCTATATAATGTTAAGTTAGATTATTTTGTTAATATCACCCACGATGAAACTGATGTCAAACAGGAAGAAGAGAAAAAGCCTAAACACACCAACAGATATATCTACAACAGGTTAACAATTTCTCTTCTTTGCATTTGTGTTGTTTGGATTGTTGCAACATATATGTTTGTTATTTCCCCAACCCTATTTACCCCAACATTTTTACCTTTTGTTTGGTCACTGCCACTTTCATTTTTGATGGCCGTCATCTTCAATTGCATTTGGGGAAAACCTGAACACACCTTTTGGTATTTATCTTTCCTGAACTGGACACTCATCACATCACTATTTTTCACAATCCCAAATTACTTCTGGCAAATCTATTTCCTAGGAATACCAATTCAAATTGTTATTTTGCTGTGCGCCAACCTAGTTTTAAACAACAAAAAGAACGACCCTGCCACAATTCACGAAAAAAGAAAATTCATTTTGTTTAAGAATAAAAAGAAAAGAGAAAAGAAAAACAGAAAAAAATTGGAAGAAGAGGCATTATCTCAGGAACAAAACACTGAGGAAAACCAAACAAAAAAAGCTTAGAATTTTTCTAAGCTTTTTTATTATTCATTTGACTCAGTGTCATAATCAACTTTTTCCAAAACTCCAACAAAATAATCTGTTAGTTCATCATCCAAAAGATCCACTTCATGCAAATATTTTGAACTATTTGTTTGGTTGGTGCTCAAATAATATAAGTGATCGTCTGTGATGCAGAAGCATCTTGTGTTGTCAACAACAGCTTTTTCAGAAACTATTGTTTCAGGAGTTTGAACATTTTCATAGTTAACTCTCAAAATTTTGTTGTCGCTTGTTGTTAAGTAAACATATTGGCCTTTAACGCCAACAACAGTTGCTGAACCTGAATAAACTGTTGTAAGTCCATTTCTGTCAACTGTCAAAATGCTGGAACCATTGTTCACAAGAACCTTGTTTGTTTGGTCTGGCAACAAGTAGTAGTTATTATATTGATTTGCTGTGAGCTTTTGTTCTTCAAGAAGAACATTGTTTTGAGCTCCAGTTGCAGCAAACAGGCAAAGTGTGCTTGTTGAATCACTCTTTTGTTTCTTTTCATAATAAAGCTTTGTGTGACCAGCAAGTTTTAGCGTTATTGTTGAATCATTGTCTGAGAAAATGTTGTCATAGTTTGTCATTGAAGATAAATTAAACTTACACAAAACGTTTCCACTCAAGTTTGTGTCTTTTTCAGAGTCAAGATCTCTTGTGTAGTAGATGTCTTTATTGAAGTCGGTCACTGTTTCTTGACTTGTTGTGTAGGTTGCAAAACTGGCTCCAGTCACACCTTTCACTTCTTTTTTCTCTTTTCCATTTTTGAGAATAACAAGTGTTGT
>JAEETG010000055.1 GCA_016290255.1 Clostridia bacterium | reverse complement strand
TCCATCTTCTTCAGCAAGTTTTATCGCAAAAAACATTTTCTCTTTTTCTTTCTTTTGGTTAAAGTGCTCTTTAATTTTTTCAAAAACCATATCACACCTCGCTCTTCACCCACATTATAACATAATTGCAACATTTGTCAATAAAAAACAAGAAAAAAGAACCCAAAAAGGTTCTTCAATCTTATAATAATTCCAAATTTTTGCCAAAAATGTGCCTAAATTCGGCTCCAACTTCACTTGCAAGTTTAAGTTCAAATGAAATGTCTTCATCTGTTATTGTTTTCATGATGACAGAGTCACCCAAAACATCACAAACAATGTCTCGAACAGCACCCCCACCAGCAATATCAAAGCAAGAAGCAATTCGAACGAGTATGGACAAAAATTTCACTGCTTGCAAATCTTCATCGTTTACTATATCTTTGTGTTTAACCCACTCTGGAAGAGAAAACTCCTCACTATACTGAGTTCCAGCAACAAAGGCTGCAATCACCAAATCTTTGTGTGATGCACCATAAATTTGCGAGTGCAAAACAACATCTAGTGCGTCTTTTTTGGTGTTTGTGAACCTTATTCTTGCACCGCAGTTGTGCATGTAACTTGCAATCTTTAGTGGTTTTATATACATTCTTGGAAGTCTGTGCATAACTCTTAGTTGCTTAAACAAAAGCATTGAAAGTTCAAACACATGAAAACCATTTTTCTGGTTTTCCTGATAAAACCTTTGATTTGTTTCCAAACTGTAACCCAAAAGGTCCTGAAGTGGCTTTTCTTGAGTTATTGGCACACAGTGACTAAATAATGTTCCTGTTGCAATTCCTGAGGTTGAAACGCACAAACCTGAAATGTTATATTTTTGCACCAAAGCAGAAATTATTGCAAGTCCGCTCACAATAGAACCAACAGGCATCTTGGAAATACCCTTGATTCGTGAATCTTTGTCTAGTTTTAGGTCTGTGATTGCGTTATAAACATTTTTAATGTCCATAAGTTCCATTTTGTAGTTGTGAGGAATGTCCAAAGAATATTTCTTTCCTTTTCTGCTCACTTTTCCCATAACTTCAAAAATATTTCCAACACCAATCACTTGAATTTCGCTCAAATCAAGGTCTCCAAACCAATTTGCTGGGCCAAGTTGCTTGAGCATAAAGTCCTTAATCACACTTGCTTGTTCTTTGTAGTTTCCGCCTTGAACAAACAGTTTGCACAAGTTTTCATACCCAAATGGAATTGTTTGACTCCCAACAATTTGCCTTCTGATGTAACCAATAATTCTTGTTTGCTCTTCTTCAACAAACAAAATTAGTCCTTTTGAAATGTCCAAAGAATTTACTGTTGCTGTGTGAATGAGAGAAATTTCTTCATCTTCGCCAAGAAGCCTAAACTTAAAACCAGATGAAAGTTCCATCTCGTCCAAAAAACCATAGTGATTCTTTGCCGCTCTTAGGTCACAAGTTGCATATGCAATGCTCTTTTTGATTCCATAACTGTCACAAAGACGGCGAAACATTTTGATAACCTCTTTGCAATGAGCAACTTGCGTTGGCTTTATGAAACCATCTCTTTCAATGTCTTCATGAAGCATCAAGTCCTCTTTGAATTCGTCATAGACCTCAAATGAGTCCTGAGCGTACCACGCAAGGTCAAGTTTCACTTGGTATGGAGAGATTTCAACTAGTGCAATTCTCTCCTTTTCTGGCTTAGTAACATTTTTTTCTTGTTCTTCCATATATTACCAACTTTTTTAATTAATCTTCAATTTTTATTGCTCCCATTGGGCAAACAGACTCGCAAGTGTGGCATTTTATGCAAAGTTCTTTGTCAATCTCCGCTTTTCCATCTTTTCCAATCTTAATTGCTCCTGCTGGGCAGGCTGAAGCACATGCTCCACAGCCAATACATTTTTCTTTATCTACCATAATTTCCTCCTCTATTTTTTTGCACTATAACACTAATATTTGCTATTGTCAATACCTAATTTTAAAAAACTTTCAGTATATGCATGTTTTTTTGCACTTTGTGCCCAATTTTTGCTGTTTTGGTGTTATTGAGTGCATCTCCTATTCAGCCAAGATTATAGCATAAACTCGCGAAAAAGTCAACATTTTTATATTTTAAAAATTTTTTAAAAAGTTCTTGCTTTTTTTGAATAGTTATTATATAATAGTTATATGCGGTCGTGGCGGAACT
>JAEETG010000054.1 GCA_016290255.1 Clostridia bacterium | reverse complement strand
TGTTGGGCTTGCTGTAACTCCAGTTGGAGGAAGCACACTTTTGATTGAAGCAAATGTTGTTCCAGGAGACAAAAACATTGTGCTCACTGGTCGCCTTGGTGAAACAATGAAAGAAAGTTCACAAACAGCATATTCTCTTGTTAAAAGCATGGCTCAAGAACTTAACATAGACCCAGAAAGGTTCACAAAAGAAGGGCTTCACATTCACATTCCACATGTTCCAGGTGGGGTTGAGGGTCCAAGTGCTGGAATTGCAACAACAACAGCAATTGTTTCGGCCTACACTCAAAAGAAGGTTAAAAGCCACCTTGCCATGACTGGTGAAGTTTCTCTTCGTGGAAGAGTTCTCCCAATTGGAGGAGTGAGGGATAAGCTAATAGCAGCATCAAGAGTTGGCGCAACAACAATAATCTTGCCAAAAGACAACGAAAAGGACCTAAATGATCTTCCAGAAGAAATAAAAAGTAAACTTGATATTCACCTAGTTAGTGACATAAGAGAAGTTTTGGATATCGCTTTGGAGAAATAGATTATGATAATTAAAAAAGCAGAGTTTGTGAAAAGTTTTGCAAAAACTGATGGCCTTGAAAAACTTAACAAAACGCAGTTTGCCTTTGTTGGGAGAAGCAATGTCGGCAAATCATCACTGTTAAACGCTTTGTGCAACAGAAAAAGTTTGGCAAAAACAAGTGCCACTCCTGGCAGAACAAGGCTCATTAATGTGTTTTTAGTAAACGATGAGTTCTATTTTGTTGACCTTCCAGGTTATGGTTATGCAAAAGCCAGCAAAACAGAGCAAGCGGGTTGGCAAAGTTTGATTGGTGGTTATTTGGAAAACAGCCAAAACCTAAAACTTGTTTTTGTGTTGGTTGACAGCAGACATGAACCAACAGAAAAGGATTTGCAAATGCTTCAGTATTTGTATGCATATCAAATTCCTTTCAAGATTATTGCAACAAAAATAGACAAACTAAACAAAAGTGAATTAAACAAAAACAAAACAATGCTATCTTCTTGTTTGGGAGTTGGTGTTGATGACATTTTGTTTGTTAGTTCAGAAAAGAAGCAAAACATAGATAAGGTTTTGTCGGTTATTGAAGACAACTTAAATTAAAGGGAAAATTGTGGTTATTCGAGGAATAGTTGAAAACATTGTCTTTCAAAACAAAGAAAATGGTTACACCGTTGCGGATATCGACAGCAATGGTGAGCTTATAACCATTGTTGGCAAAATGCCAACATTAAATGAAGGGCAAAACATAGAAGCAGAGGGAGAATTTGTTCGCACCCAAAAGTGGGGCGAGCAATTTTCTGTTTCACATTTTGAAATCGAAGAGCCATCAAGCCTTGAGGGCATAAAAAAATATTTGGCTAGTGGGCTTGTGAAAGGTGTTGGGCCAGTCACGGCTGAAGCAATTGTTAACAAGTTTGGCGAAAAAACACTTGAAATAATTGAATATAATCCGCAAAGGCTCACAGAAGTTAGGGGAATCAGTGAGGCAAGAGCGGTTGAAATTGGTAAAACCTTGTTTGAACTAAAAAAGATGCAAGACACAGTGATTTTTTTAGCTCAATATGACATTTCAACATATTTGGCTGTAAAAATTTATGAAACATATCAAGAAAAAACAAAGATTGTCTTGGAAGAAAACCCCTACAAACTTGTTGAAGATGTTGTTGGAATTGGCTTTAAAACAGCCGACACAATCGCTCAAAAACTGGGGCTTCCACAAGACTCCAAGTTTAGAATTAGAGCAGGAATTTTGCATATTCTAAATGAAACAAGTGACCATGAGGGAAACACATATCTCCCAAAAGAAAAAGTTATCAAAAAACTTTCAAAGCTCTTGGAAATAGACTGTGAATTCAAAAAAGATGACATTGCTGATGTTTTGCACATTATGAGCATAGATGGCATTGTGAAAGAACTTAGTTTTGATGACACAGAGTGTTTGATGCTAACAAAGTTTTATGTTATCGAAAAGAAACTTGCTCATCAGCTTTTGCTTTTGCAAAAACAAGCACCAACATATCATCTTGATATTTCAGCCGACATTTCTGAGTTTGAAAGAATCAACAAAATTGAGTTCCATAGAGACCAAAAAGAAGCAATCAAACTTGCAATACAAGAAGGGGTTTGTGTGATAACTGGTGGGCCAGGAACTGGAAAAACAACAATCATAAAATGCATACTTTCAAGCCTTAGCTCTCTTGGTAAAAATGTTGCACTTTTGGCACCAACAGGAAGGGCTGCAAAAAGAATGAGTGAAAGTTGTGACTATGAGGCAAAAACAATCCATAGAGCCCTTTGGGTGGACCCATCAAAAACAGGGCTAAATTCTGATG
>JAEETG010000053.1 GCA_016290255.1 Clostridia bacterium | reverse complement strand
ATTTTTAGAGGGACTGATAGAGCAACGAATGCTGGAACTTACGCCTTATATTATATGCCAGGGCATGATTATGACCCAGTCAGTGGCTATGAATATGCATATTATTATGAAGACACGGCAATAGAAGATTTTCTTGATGAATATGGTTATGAAAGTTTAAATGAATATTATTATAATGACTATGATCCAAATCTAGGGCTTGGGTGGTCGGAAAGTGATGATTGGAGAGATGTTTATGAATATGCACAAACTTGGACTATTAACAAAGTAAACATTTCCGGAGCAACTGTAACAATTCCACAAACGGACTACACCTATGACGGTTCAGCCAAAAAGCCAGACCCAACTGTAACAGTTTAAAAAAAGGACCAAACGGTCCTTTTTGTTATCTTATTTTCCCAACAAATTGAGCATTTTTTCCAAGGTCTTCTTCAATCCTTAAAAGCTCATTATATTTTGCAACTCTATCACTTCGAGAAGGAGCACCAGTCTTAATTTGCCCAGCACAAGTGGCCACTGCAATGTCAGAAATATAGCAATCTTCTGTTTCTCCACTTCGGTGAGAAACAATTGAGTTAAATCCAGCATCTTTTGCCATTTTTATTGCGTTTAGTGTTTCAGAAACTGTTCCAATTTGGTTGAGTTTGATTAAAATTGAGTTTGCAGATTTGTTTTCAATTCCTTTTTGAAGAATTTTGGTGTTTGTCACAAACAAGTCATCACCAACAATTTGAATTTTCTTTCCAAGTTTTTTTGTAAACTTTTTCCAAGCATCCCAGTCATCTTCATCAAAGCCGTCTTCAATTGAAATAATTGGATATTTTTGAATTAAGTCTTCATAATAAGAAAGAAGTTCGTCGGCTGAGAAAAGCTTTTTGCTTTTCCAAAAATAATAGCCATCTTTCCCAAGTTTTTTGGCTTCATTTCTCATTTCACTTGCTGCAACATCAAGAGCAATTTGGAAGTCTTTTTTCGGTGTAAAGCCTGCTTTTTTGATTGCTTCAACCAAGAAAGCGAGGGCCTCTTCATCTTTTTTAAACTTTGGGGCAAATCCACCTTCATCACCAACAGCTGTTGAATAGCCGTTTTCGTTTAAAACTTTTTTAAGAGTGTGAAAAACTGTGTCGCACCACAAAAGAGCCTCACTCCATGATTTTGCTCCAGTTGGCATAATCATAAATTCTTGAATGTTAAGGCTGCTGTCGGCATGTTTTCCACCATTTATAACATTCATCATTGGGCATGGAAGAGTTTTTCCGGAACCCAAATATTTGTAAAGTGGAACTTTTTTGCTGTTTGCGGCTGCTTTTGCAACAGCTAGTGAAACTCCCAAAATTGCATTTGCTCCAAGCTTTGCTTTGTTTTCAGTGCCGTCTAAATCAATCATAATTTTGTCAATTTTTGCTTGATTAAACACATTTTGCCCCAAAACTGCTTTTGCAATTTTTGTGTTAACATTTTTAACTGCTTTTAACACAGATTTTCCAAAATAATAGTTTTTGTCGCCATCACGAAGCTCAATTGCTTCTTTTGATCCAGTTGATGCCCCAGATGGAACAGAAGCTCTTCCAAAAGCACCACTTTGAGTGAAAACATCAACCTCAACAGTTGGAGTGCCACGGCTGTCCAAAATTTGCCTTGCTTTTATTTTTGTTATAATGTCTGCTTTCATTTTTTCACCTCTTGTTTTTATATAAATTAATTATATAACAAAAGGCATTTTTTTCAAAACAAAAAACAGAGGTTGTTAAAACATTGTTGATGAATTTTAAAAGGAATAGCCCCCAAAGGTTATTCCTTTTTTGTTTGTTTTTTATTTGTTTCCAAACGCAGCATCATTTGCCTTTGACTTTTTTGCGATTTCTTCCATAATTTTTGTTTTTTCTTCTTTCAAAGTTAACAGTTTTAAATAAGCTTCAAAGTGTTCAATCTCTTTTTTCTCTTTTTCGATTTGCTTATTGATGCCAACTGTTGAAGCATTCATTTGTGATTCAACACCATATAGCATAGAAGACAAAGCATCTCTAATGAAAACACTCTTTTTGATGCCGTTTTCATCGCAGTAGGCTTCCAGGTCATCTTTAAGTTGCTTTGGAAGCCTAATTGATATTTTTTCTTCATCATCACGATCATTTGTTGCGATTTTTATTTCTTTTTT
>JAEETG010000052.1 GCA_016290255.1 Clostridia bacterium | reverse complement strand
GGCAAAAGACCTTAACATGGTTGAGGAAGCGAAAAAATATATTGATGCAGAAAAAGGAATTGAAACAGTTGAGGGAGCTTTGCAGGGAGCCAGTGACATAATTGCAGAAGTTGTTGCAGATTCAAAAGAAGCACGCGATGCTGTTCGTGACATCTATTGGCAAAGCGCAAAACTTTCCAGTGAGTGGAAAGAAGAAAAAGATGAGAAAAAGGTTTATGAAACCTACAAAGATTACAGCGAACCAATCAGCAAAATTCCATCACACAGAGTTTTGGCAATCAACCGTGGAGAAAAGGAAGGCGCTCTTAAAGTTGACTTCGTGATGAGCCCAGAAGACATTGCTTATGCTGTGAACACTCTTTCAAAAGAGTTTGTAAAACAAGCAAAAAGAGCAAATTTAGATTTGTTTAAAGAAGCGGGCCTCTTGAAAGAAGAAAAGAAAGAAGAGAAAGAAAAAGACAAAAAAGATGACAAGCAAAAAACACAAAAGAGCCCAGCAATTTCAATTCAAAAAGGTGTTAATGTTTTGCGTGAACACCTAAAGAGCAAGCGTGAAGAACTAAATGTTACTGACTTTGTGTTTGACGCTGTTATGGACGGCTTTTCAAGGCTTCTTGCTCCATCTGTTGAAACAGAACTTAGAGGAGTTTTAACAGACAACGCAAACGAACAGGCGATCAAAATGTTTGAAAACAATTTGGAGCCACTTCTTTTGCAACCACCACTAAAAGGTAAAACAATCTTGGCTGTTGACCCAGCATACAGAACTGGTTGCAAGATTGCGGTAATCGACTCAAACGGAAATGTTTTGGACAAATCTGTTGTGTATCCAACACCACCTCAAAACAAAACAGAAGAAGCAAAAGTTGAACTCAAAAACCTTATTTATCGCCACAAGGTTAATGCCATTGCTGTTGGAAATGGAACAGCCAGCAAAGAGGCAGAAATTTTTGTTGCAGACCTAATCAAAAGCGTTGACACTCCTGTTCAATATGCAATTGTGAACGAGGCTGGTGCCAGTGTTTATTCTGCATCAAAATTGGGTGCGGAAGAATTCCCACAATATGATGTGACAATTCGTTCTGCAATAAGTTTAGCAAGGCGTCTTCAAGACCCGCTAGCAGAACTTATTAAGATTGACCCAAAATCAATCGGTGTTGGTCAATATCAACACGACATGCCACAAAAAAGGCTTAGTGAAGTTTTGGACGGAGTTGTTGAAAAGTGTGTTAACAGCGTTGGTGTTGACCTAAACACTGCAAGTGTTCCACTTCTCACAAAAGTTTCTGGGCTAAACGCTGCCAGTGCAAAATCAATTGCAGAATACAGAAAGAAAAATGGAGATTTTTCATCTCGTGAAGAACTTAAAGATGTTCCAAAACTTGGAGCAAAAGCATATGAACAATGTGCGGGTTTCTTGCGTATTCCAAACTCCAAAAACATTTTGGATAACACATCAGTTCACCCAGAAAGTTATGCGGCTGTTGAAAAACTTTTGAAGCACTTTAACATTGATGAACAAGGCATCAAAGATGGCAGAATTGCAATACTTCCAACAGCGATTGAAAGTGAAGGGGCAGAAAATGTTGCAAAAGTGTGTGGTGTTGGTGTGCCAACTCTAAACGACATTGTTGAAGAACTTCAAAAACCTGGAAGAGACATTCGTGACAGTTTGCCACCAGTTGAACTTCGCGGGGACCTATTGTCTATTGAAGACCTAAAAGAGGGAATGATTCTAAATGGAGTTGTTCGAAATGTTATCGACTTTGGTGCTTTTGTTGACATTGGTGTTCACCAAGATGGTCTTGTTCACATTTCTCAAATTTGCGACAGATACATCAAACACCCAAGCGAAGAACTAACAGTTGGTGACCGTGTTAAAGTTAAAATTATTGGCTTAGACCTAGCAAAAAACAGAATTAGCCTAAGCATCAAAGAGGCTTTAAAAGAACAATAACAAATAAACCCAAAAGGGGGATTGGCACTTTGTTAAACACAACAACAGATGTAACTAAATATCTAAAATCAGGAACCTTAACGGCTCCTTTTTTGGATACTGACTCTTTAAAGGTTAGGCTCAAAGTGATTGAAAAAAGCCTGAAAAAGAAAAAACAGGATTGCGATGAAATCTCTTGCCTTTTTCAGTTTTTGCACTCAAAACTTGAGGTTGAAAATGAAAACAAAACACTGATGCAACAAAAGTTTTCAAGAAGTGCAGAAGAGATTTTTGAAAGCAGAAAAATGACGGGGTGCACCGATTGTGCTTACGTTTTTGCAACTCTTGCCCGCCAAATTGGCATTCCAACAACAATTTTGCAAACCT
>JAEETG010000051.1 GCA_016290255.1 Clostridia bacterium | reverse complement strand
GAACAAGAACAAAACGGTGGAGAGCAAGGCGGGCAAGATGGACAGCAACCTGACCAGAGTGACCAAGGTGGAGATGATGATGGCGGTGATGACGAGGACGGTGGAAAGAAAGGGAAAATCGCACAAGCTAAGGAAAAGATCGATGAACTAAAGGGTGCTTATGGTGATTGGAAAAAGAAAAGAGAAAACAAGAAAAAGCTAAAAAAATTAAAAAAAGATGTTAAAAAAGATAAGAGGAAAGATGATTCCATAGGCCCTTATCACAGAAATTTATTGCCTGAAAAGCATTTAAAGCAAATGGCATCTCGTGAAACGGGAGAGCCAATACAGCCTTTAACAGAGCACCACCAAAAGTTTCAAGACAAGATGAAAGAAAAGCAAGACTTGGCGAAAAAAATTAACAGAACAAGCAAGGAAGATGCTGGCAATGCCCCACAACTTGAAGAAGAATTCAAGAAAAAAGAAGAAGAGGTAAAGCAAGAGGGAAGAACTCTTTTAAAAGAACTTCTAAAAGCAGACATAAAAAGAGGCCTAGAAGGCCCGAGTGGTTGTGTGAAAGACTGTAAGTCAGGGTGTCTAACCATGAATGTGATTGGTCTATTTGTTATAGGTGGATTTATCACTGCCATATTAAAAATTTGTGGATTGTTTTAGCTTAAATAGTCAAAATAGGATTATTTCAATTTAAATAATCAAAATAGGATTATTTCAATTTAAATAATCAATAATATCAAAATTATTGTTTAGAGAAGATGTTTGAAAGTTATTCATGCATCTTCTTTTGTTTGTTGAAAAAGATAGTGCAATAAGCGCAATTAACAATGTTAAAAGAACGCTTGTGTTGTTTGCGAGATTGATGTTATTGCCAGTTGAATATAAACCAATTAGCAAAACAAGAACAATTGATGAAGATAGTGTCATTTATATTTTCTCCTTAAAAATTTTGTTTAAAATTAGATATGAAATTGTTGCGAAAAGTGTGCATATGAAAACTTTTTTATTTCTATTTTAAAAACAAAACAACATATATTAAAATGTTTGGAGGAAATTGCTCATGAAAAGTTTTGATACTGTGTTTTGCGAACAGTTTAAAGAAATAATTGTTTTAAACAAAAGTTTTAAAGATATCACAACATTTAAAATTGGTGGAAAGATAAAATATTTGGTTTATCCACGGACTATATGTGAGATTAAAAAGATAACAAAACTCTGCAACAGACATAAAGTTAAATTTGTGGTTTTGGGCGGTGGCTCAAATGTTTTGGCAAGCGATGATTGCTTTGAGGGCGTTGTTATCAAAACAACAGAAATAAAAGAAATAAAGTTTTGTGGAAAGAAAGTTGTTTGTGGGTGCGGTGCACTTTTGGGCTCAGTAGTGATTTCTGCAAAAAATAAAAACTTGTCTGGCATGGAGTGGGCGGTTGGAATTCCTGGAACCGTTGGAGGAGCTTGCATAATGAACGCTGGGGCATTTGGATTTGAAACGTTTGATAGATTAAATTATGTTGTTGTTTTTGATGGAAAGAAAGCAAAAAAACTTTATAAAAAAGATATCAAATATGGCTACAGAACAACAGAATTTCAAAAGTCATCTGTAATTATCCTAAAAGCCCAATTTTCACTTTTGCAAAAATCACATGATGAAATTGCGAAAAATATTGAATTTTTTGTGCAAAAACGCACAAAGTTGCAAAAAATTTGCTTTCCAAACGCTGGAAGTGTGTTCAAAAAACCATCAAAAGATTTGTCTGCAGCTGAAATTATAGACCGTTTGGGATTAAAAGGAAAACGATTTGGAGATGCAATGGTCAGCACTTTTCACGCTGGATTTATTGTTAACCTAAATTGTGCAACATGCAAAGAAGTGCAAAAACTGATTGCTTTTATTTTCGATAAAGTATATAATATACTTAATATTAAATTAGAACTAGAGATAATTTATATACCATAAATCTAAGGAGAACATAAAGTGGACAAAAAAATTAAAGCTGATTACCACATGCACACTTATCGAAGCGATGGCAAGCAAACACTTGAAGATAACATTGAAAGAGCAATAGGGTTGGGGCTGAAAACAATTGCCATAACTGACCACGGACCTTTTCATTGCAAAAAGAGCAGATGCACATTTGACTATCAGCTTGTCAACAAATATGAAATAAGAAGATTACAGAAAAAATATCCCCAAATTAAAATTATGTCTGGAATAGAAGCAAACCTTGTGTCACTTAGGGGAGACCTGGATATCACCAAAGAACAAGAAAAAGCATTTGACATAATTGTTATGGGGCAACACAGAAGCCCTCATGGTTGGAAGTTTTGGGATAACATAACTTGGCGACTAAGAAACTTTTTCCCTTCAACAAAAGGAAGAAGAGAAAAAGTGACAAATGCTTATCTCAAAGCAATGGAAAACCACAACATAAAAATTTTGGCACACCTTAACCGTTATATAAAAGTTAATGTTGGGCCAATTGCAAAAATGGCAGCAGAGAAAGGAATACTAATTGAACTAAATGGCAAAGGTGTTAACTTTACTGACAAAGAAATTCAAACCATTTTGGATGCTGGGGCAAACTTTGTGATAAGCAGTGATGCTCACAGAAAAGAGCATGTTGGAAATCCAATAAGAGTTTGGAAGTTTTTGGAAACGCATAACATTCCAAAAGAGCGAATTGTGAACATGGAATAAGGAGAAAAGAAATGTCATTTTCATCTGACGCAAAAAATGAAGTTGTTAAATCAGACTTACCACAAGAAGTGTGTTGTGCAAGGGCAGAGCTTTCTGCTCTTTTCCGCACGTGTGGTGGATTGAGCCTTGAAAATGGCAAATATTCCATTGAGCTTGTCACCGAAATAGCAGATTTATATAACAGAGTTTTGTCTTTAACAAAAATGCTATATAGTGATTTTGATGGGTTGGGTCTTGTGAAAGAAGAAAGGTCCAATAATGCAATTAGATATCACATAACTTTTGACGCTGACTACACTCAAAAACTTTTGGTTGACTGTTTTGTTCAAAGAGAAAACGGAGAGTTTTTCACTGGGATTGCTAGAGGTGCTGTTGAAAAAGAGTGTTGCATGAGAAATTTTGTGAAAGGTGTGTTTTTGGGTTGTGCGAGTGCAAACATTGTGATAAAAGACATGAACGACCTAAAAAAGCACACAG
>JAEETG010000050.1 GCA_016290255.1 Clostridia bacterium | reverse complement strand
TCTGGGTCTTTTACTGTTACACCAGGCTTTATTGTGATTGAAGTAACACTTTTCAGCTTTTCAATCCCTTTTAGGTTAATCTCACAATTATTAGAATCCTTCTTCTTTTCAATTATAAGATCCCTTAGTTTAGGATGATTTGCAGCAAAAACATCAAATTGTATTTCGTCACCATCACCAACATCTATAATAATTTTTCCTTCATCTTTTTCCATAGCTACACCCTCTTTTCACGAAAAGTATATAAAATTAAGGTCAAATTGTCAACATTTTAACAAAAAAGAACCACACTTTGGTGTGTGGCCCCCATTATTATTCTATATCTTCTTTTTTATCTTCATTAAATGGCTCAGATTTTTCTTCTTCAAGTTCAAGCTCAAATTGTTGTTGCCCCTCAAGTTGTTCGTCCTCAGAAAAATCAATTTTTTGTTCATCTTGAACTTCTGGAACTTCAACTTTTTCAAGTTCTTCAACTTCTGGCATCATGAGTTGTTCTTGCTCTTCTTTGCTTATTTCAAAATCAAAATCTTCAATTTCATCATCACTCACAAATGTTTCTTCAACTGGTTCGGAAACAATTTGTGTCATAACCTCAGGTTCTTTTGTTAGTTCATCAGTCAAATTCTTTTCTTCAATAACGTCTTGAGGTTTTGCTTCTTCAACCACTTCAGCGTTTTCTTCTTTTTGTTCCTCTTGTTCTTTTTGAGATTCAACAATTGCTTTAATTTTGCTGACTCTTGCTTTCTTGCTTAAAATATCTTTGATATTAAGTTTTATTAACTCAACACTTGGTTGGTTAAATGTGTTAACATCCATGAGTGCCCCCATAAATGCCGTTTCAATCATGAAATACATCAAAAGTTCACCCATTGAATATTCATCAAGTTCATCAATTTCGATGGTTCTGTTGAGCCTGTTGCGCTCTAATAGCGCTTTTTCTGTTGCTTGCTGTGAAACATTTAAGATGTCGGATAGTTTGTGCCCACAAACATAATCGTCTAGTAAGCCATTGTTTAGGTTTGGAATAACTGCATCGTTTTCATGTTTATTAACTCTAATGAATGTGACAATTTTGTCATAAGGCCCTTCAAGGCAAAGTTGCATCTGGCTGTGTTGGTCAACAGTTCCAAGTGCTTTCACTGGAGTTTGTCCAACGTGCTTATTTTTGCAAAAACTGCTGATTGTTTTTCCCAAACTTTCTGCCCAAAGTTGGCAATACCACTCTGCCATAATCTTTAGGTTATCTGAATAAGGCATCAAATATGAAATGTTGCAACCTTTGTCTAGAGCAATTTTTTGAAGAGTTGCTCCATACAAAGCTGGGTTTTCAAAAAACTTTAGAGTGTGGCATTTTTGTAGCATATTGTTTGCCCCTTCCAAAAGTTTATCGATATCTGCACCAACAACTGCAGCAGGCAAAAGCCCCACTGCTGAGAAAACTGAAAATCTTCCGCTAACATCATTTCCAAAATAGAATGTTTTCACATTGTTTTCTGTTGCCCATTTGTTTAGTTTTCCATCTAAGTTTGCTGTAACTGCACAAATGTTTTTGGTATATTCATCTCCAAGAGCTTCTTTAAGTTTTTCTATCACAAGATTTAGTTGAACAAGTGTTTCAAGAGTTCCGCCACTTTTTGTTACAACACAGAACATTGTTTTCTTAACATCAATTGCTTCCAAAAGGCAAGCAAACTTTTCTGGGCAAATGCTGTCTCTAACAAACCAGTTTGGCCTTTGGTTTCTTTTTAAATCACATTTTTTATAGTCCATTGTGGTAAGGGCTGTGAAAAGTGCTCTTGCTCCAAGGGCAGAACCACCAATTCCCAAAATCACAAAATTTTCAAAATTTTCTGCAACAAAATTTGCATACTCTTTTATCTCACTTAAGTTTTGTGGATTTCTAACCAAATCAAAGAATGCCTCTGTTTCTCTATTTTCATCATCCATAACTTTGTAATATGCAAGGTCAACTTTTTGACTCAACTTCATTATGTCTTTATAACTTATGCCATATTTTTCGTTTTTGAAGTTTTCCGCCCTCATGTTGTTAAAGTGGAATTTGATTTCATTTTTCTTGTTTTGAACTAATTCGTTGTTTTCCATACTGTCACCTTTTTGCATTTGTTTTTTGTGACAATAGTTTAACACACTAAAAAAAATTTTTCAAGTGGTAACAATTAAATTTTTTTAACAATATTATAATTTATATGAAAAATACACTAAAAATCATCAATTTTAACAGTTTAAAACACAATATTTTTTGCATTAGACAAAAAAATCCACAAATTTGTGCCGTTGTGAAAGCAAACGCCTATGGGCATGGAATAGAAAACATTGTTCCAACTCTTGATGAATATGTGAGCTATTTTGCGGTTAACACAATAAAAGAAGCGCGCGTTGTGAGAAAACACTCAAACAAACCAATATTGGTTCTTTGTGGCTTTTCATCAAGCGAACTAAAATATGCATCACAAAACAACATACATTTGGCGGTGTTTTGCAAAAAACAGCTATATAATATTCAAAAATATGTGGCAAAATATCAAAAAAATGTTTGTTTACACCTAAAAATTGACTCGGGAATGAACAGACTCGGTTTCAAAACCATGGATGAGATAAAAAAAGCTTTAGACATAATTGATAAAACACCCCACATTAAACTTTCTGGGATTTTCACACATTTTGGAGGCGGAATTGCCGAAAGAACAACCGCACAAAAAAGGAGATTTAAATCCGTTTTAGAAGAAATTAACAAAAACGTTCTTATGCACTATAAAAGCTCAAGTTATATTGATGACATCATAAATGAAAACGAAATGCTCCGTTGTGGGCTTGCAATATATGGATACGGGAACCCAAATTTAAAGCCAATTTTAAGCATCAAAACAAAAATTATTTTTGTTGGCAAAGCAAAGAAAGGAGAATATATTGGCTATGGAACTGATAATCCAGCAAAAAAAGACATAACCTATGCTGTTTTGGCAATTGGTTATGCTGATGGGCTTATGCGAAACTATGCAAAAAAAGGATATGTTATAATTAATGGGAAAAAAGCAAAAATATGCGCTAGCATTTGCATGAACATGACAATTGTGGACATAACTGGCATTTCAGCCAAAGTTGGAGATTATGCAACCATAATGGATGAAAAACTAAACGCAAATGAAATTGCAAAAATGACAAACACAATCCCATATGAAGTTTTAACAAATTTTAGATAAAATAATGTCACCAAAAACAAATAAGCAACATATTATGGCTATGTGAGACATTGTCTCACCCTCCCACTTAACGAGAAAAAATCCCCTTAACTTTTTGTTTTTCTCTCTAAATATAAAAACAAGTCCAAATTATTGGGCTTGTTTTTTATATTAACAAAATGTTTGACACAAAATAATATATTGCGTTCTTATCTTCCATCTTGCTGTTTTTTATGTCAAAATCAATCTTTCCACCAATATCTAATATTTTCTTTAACTTCTTTGGCGTAAATTTTAAAGCCATTTTTTTTGCAATCTTGATGGAATATTCTTTAACCCCCAGGGCGTTTGCTATTGTTGCTGTGCTTTCTTTGGAAACACTGGCGTAAAACATTCTTCTAAAGTTTGCCAAAAGCATTCCCAACAAGTTTTGCGGACTTTCTTTGCTTTCTATCATCAAATCCAAAAGTGCTATTGCCTTTTCTCTATTCTTTTCAGCAACCGCATTTGATAGTTCAAAAACAGAATATTCTACGTTTTTGTGAACAAGGTCAATTACATCTTTTTCACTTACCTCTTTTGCGTCTTTTGCAAAAGAGATGAGTTTTTTCATTTCTTGATCTAAAAATGTCATGTCACCATTTGTGTAATCAATTAGAGTTTGAACAGCATTTGCTTCAATTTTTATCTTATTTTTGGCGAATTTATTCACAATAATTGCTCTTAGTGTTTCTTTTTCAAGAGGAGAACAATCAACAAGTGTGCATTCATCTTTTATTTTGCTTAGTGACGAAGGAAGTTCTTCATACTTAAAAATTATGCAAATCATATTATTTTTTGCTTTGAGGGCTTCCAAAATCTTTTTTTGATCATGTGTGTTTAAACTCACCTCACTTAGAACAACCACTCTTTTTTCAGCACCAAAAGGAACAAGTTGCAGTGCATCCAAAAAAGCATCAAGTGAATAGTTTTCGTCATTAAATTTTGATAAATTTAACTCCAAAAATGAGTCAACACATCTTTTTGTTATCATCTTTTCTGCAGATGTTCTCAAAAAGAAATCTTTGCCTAGCAAAAAATAGGCAAAGTCTACATTTGTTTTAAGTTTGCTCTTTAGTTCGTCGAATCTCATCTTTAACTCCCAGGTTTAATTTTACCACAAAAATATAGTCTTGTAAACTACAATAGCGAAAAACACAAAATCATAGCACCAGCGACAGCGGTTCCAGAATAAATCAATACTCTTTTCTTTTTGTTTTTCTCAATCATAAATCCACTATAAATATAAGTTGCTATAAATGTCCAAACAAGGAAAGCCCATGATATTTTGTCTAAATACACAACAGAAAAACTAAACGACGCAACAAACTTTGTGATTGCGTCCACAAGCCAAAGTCCCCACTGGCAGCACCACAACAAAAAGCCCATAAATGGCATAATTAAAGTGATTAAAAGCGACACAAAACTTGCAATATACACATATTCCATAATTGGGCAAACAAGCAAATTAACCAAAAGAGCAACAATGGAAACATAACCAAACGCATTAACACATAACACAAGTGTTGCTATTTGAGCAGCAAGGCTTATGGCTAAGTTCATGCTCACAAACTTCCCTAGCCTGCATTTCATGAAAAACTTATAAAACACTGGCCCCAACATAACCATTCCAAACACACAAGCATAACTCAAAACAAAAGATAAGTCAAACAGCAAAATTGGGCAAATGAGCAGCAAAATTATTCCCGACAGCGATATGCTGTTTAGGGAATCATTTTGTTTGCCAAACGCTTGGGCCACCAAAAACAAAATAGACATCAAACTTGCTCGCAAACAAGACGCACAAAAATTGCAAATAACACAATAAAATAGCAAAAGCAAAGCAACAATCAAAATGCTATATTTCTTTTTCACTCTGCACTTATTTAGAATCCACACCAAAACAATCGCCATGAGCGATGTGTTCAATCCAGAAACGGCCAAAAGGTGTGCCACTCCTGTTGCTCTAAAGTTTGAAACAATTTCATAATCAACGCCAGACAAATCCCCAACAAACACGGCATAACTCAGCCCAGCGTTACGCTCATCCATGTTTTTATAGATTGTGTCTTTAATTAGCATTCTGGTTTGCGTGAAAAAATTTAAGTTTGTTTCTTCTTCTGTTATGTTTTTGAGTTTTGCTGTGTTTGTTTTTGCAATATAGCGAGTGTTATTTTTGTACGCAAAAATAAACACACCATTTGAGCCCGCAACCTCTGTTGTGTTCATCGTTCCAACAAAAGATATTCTGTCACCAATACTCGCATCTCTTAATGATGGCACTTTGTCATCAAGTTCTTTTTCCATTTTAACATAAACATCTTTTTCAAGTTTATAGGCTTTTCCTTCACCAGACACAAACACATCACTTAGAAAAAATGTTGCTTCGGTGCTATAAATAACAGCACAATCTTTCAGTTTTCCTGTTATAACAAAGTTTTCACTTGTGTTGAAATTCACATTGTTTTCATTTGAAAAACTGTTGATTTGAAGTAAAAACCCTCCAAAACCAACAAGCACAGACACAAACATAACTGCCAAAAACTTGTTAAACTTCCAAAGTTTTTCCAAAAAAGCAGATTTCTTTGCAAACTTTAAAAATGAAATAAGCAAAACACACACAAAAAAGCATAGAAGCACAATAAAATAAACCGTTTTCCCTTCTCTAAACAGTTCTGCCATCCATATTCCAAGCATTAATCTCAAAAAGCATACAAAAATGGTTCTAAAATGTGAAAACAACTTTTTCTAAACTCCCTTTATGCTCATTATAATACAAAAAACGCTTTCTGTATAGAGTGTTTTAAAAACTTTTTTGATATTTCAAAAAACACTTGAATAGTTGCCTTGTTTATGATATAATTTGTTTATAAGTTAATTGATGTTTATGCCCTCATAGTATAATGGTTAGTACACCAGCCTCTCACGTTGGACATAGGGGTTCGAATCCCCTTGGGGGTACCACAAAAGTAAAAACATCGGTTAACTTATTTTTTATTCAAACTAAAAGATTTTAGGATTTAAACTGGTGTTTATATGAATAACAAACAATTGTCCCCTCAATATCTACTGTTAGTTTAAAATGGGTATTTACATACCCTTTTTTGTGTGGTATAATAACTTTAGAGGGAGTGAAAAAAATGATTGTTAAAACTGATAAAAATGTGTTTATTGATGTTAAAACCATAATTGACCGCAATCACTATTTGACAATTGCTTATGATTTGGAAAAAAATGAACTTGGTTATGCTGAGTTTAACAAACTAAAGGATGCTGAATTATGGCTTTATCAAATTAAAACATATCCAGAAAACAGAAATCTTGGAATTGGTTCGGCTCTTTTGGAGTTTGTGGAATATTGGGCTGCAAAATTTGATTGCAACCATGTTGCGGCAAAATATGGACCAACAAGTGATTATGTTAAAGAATTTTATGATAAAAATGGTTATGAATTTATTGAAAGAGAATATTATGAAAGATTGGAAAAACCTGTTGACAAAGAATCAACAATAAACAAAATGATTCAAAAACATAAACAAGAGCCAACGGTGTTTGTGGACAAAATAATTGACACAAAAGAAAAAAATGAACAAAAGCCGATGAATAAAAAAGATGAAATTCAAAAACTTGTTGAAGAAAATATAATAAAACAAGAATATGACTACACTTCTTTTACAGCAGAATAATAAAAAATCACACAATTTATGTGTGATTTTTTCATTTTAGAGCACTCTTGCTTTAACATCTTGCTCATATGCTCTTTTAACAGTTTTCAAATGCCTTGCTGCAATTGTTTGAAAAACTGCTTCTCCGTCCTCATAAACACCGTTGTTTTTTCCACCATAATAGCCTTGCAAAACTTTTAGGGTGTTTTGTTTTGGCGTGTTTTGTGAAGTGTCAACAACAAGGTTGTAGTTTCTTGGGTTAAGGTTATCTATTCCATAAAGTCTTTGGTATCTTGAATTTTCAAGTTCCCACCTTTCGTTTGCAATTTTGATTGCTTCTTCCATGGTTTGAACAGGTTTTTCACTGTCTCTTTTTGCTCCCATAACCCTTTTTGCCTGAATGTGAGCGGTCACATCTAAAAACACCTTATATGAATCTGGCAAAAAGTGCCATGCAATGCGGCTATCAAAAACAAGGTCTTCATTTTTTCTCTCAGTTGCAATTTGAACAAGTTTTTTGTCCACCATCGCATCAACTGAAGTGTCACCGAGCCTATTTAGTTCCACAACATCAAGCCCTCTATCTTTTGCAACTTCTCGATATAGTTCACCCATGTGAACAACTTCAAAGCCATACCTTTCCAAAATTTTTGAGGTTTCCCCTTTGCCTGCATAAGGTTTTCCTGTGAGTGTTATGTGCATAAACTTTCTCCTTTGTTTTCTGATTTCATTATAACACACCCCATGCTTTTCGTCAAGACCAAAGTTTAGAGGTCAAAATCTTCCATTTTAAAGTTGCAGTCTTTCACAACCTTTCCTCTCGCCCCAAGTTCCAAGGCTGGAATCACGTCATTGTTTTCACTGTCACCAATCACAAAAAGTTCGCTTGGTTTAATTTTTTCCTTTTTTATGATTTCTTCATAAAAATATTTCTTGCCCGCTCCGTGCTTATAGTCATTGATGATAATCTCTTTAAACAAACTAAGGTCAATATCAAACTTAAACACCATGTCCTCTATATCTTTGTGGGTTGAGTTTGAAACAATGTAAAGATTAAAGTTGTTTGCAAAACTTTTTAAAACTTCTTCACTTATGCTAATGACATTTGAATAATCTAAGTCGCAGTCGTTAATTGTTCGAAATGTTATCCAGTCTTCAACATTTTTGTTATATTTTTGAATAACTTTGATGATGCCATCACTTGTGTAATTGACCAAATTTTCGTCTTTAATCATTTCTTTGAATCTTTTATCGTCCCAATCTCTAAAAACAAATCTTAAGCCTTTTTCGCAGAATTCTGCCCATTCTTTTGTCCAATCTATTCCCATATATAGTGTGTTATCAAAATCGAACACAACAACCTTTGTTTTTTGCATTTATTTCTCCACTTTTGTTTATAATTTTATTATAACATAATAAAAGATAATGTGAAACAAAAACAAAGCAATTTGTAAAAATAAAAAAAGAACTATAGCAGCCGTTTTATAGTTCTTTTTTAAAAATTAAACTTGTAATTAAACTAATTGAATAATTGCAACTTCAGCAGCATCGCCACGGCGTGGTCCAACCTTAACAATTCTGGTGTATCCACCACCTTGACCAGAAGCTTCTTTTCTTGCAAAGTATCTTGGTCCATACACATTGAAAATCTTTTCAATGAGTGGGTGGTAAATTCCCTCTGTTCTGGCATCAAATGCTGTTTTGGCTTCTTTTGGCATTCTTTGTTCTTGAATGTCATAAACTTGAGCCATAATCTTTCTACGAGCATTAAGTTTTTTAGGACCGTCATTAATGACTTCCTTCTTTGACTTAACTCCCTTATCATCTGTCACAGTTTTTGTTACTTTTATTGTGTCTTGATATGTGTTTACAGCAAGAGTTATAATCTTTTCAGCAACTCTTTGCACTGCTTTTGCACGAGCGAAAGTTGTTTCAACTTTTCCATACCACAATAAATCTGTTACTTGACGACAAATAATTGAGTCTCTTATTGATGCTCTTCTTCCTAACTTATTATATCCTGCCATTTTTTATCTCCTCTTATTCGTCTTCACTTTTTAGAGACAAGCCAAGTTCAACAAGTTTGTTCTTAACTTCCTCAAGTGATTTTTGTCCTAAATTACGAACTTTTCCTAGTTCCTTATCAGTTTTACGAACTAAGTCTTCCACAGTCAAAATGTTTGATCTCTTCAAACAGTTTGTGCTTCTAACTGACAACTCTAAGTCGTTGATAGACATCTCTAAAACTTTTTGTTGTTTGTCTTCTTGACAAGTAACTAATATATCGTTGTTTGCCATATTTTCCACTAGTTCGATGAACATAGCCATATGGTCATTGATAACTTTTGCAGCCAAACTAGACACTTCTTTTGCAGAAATTGCTCCGTTTGTTGTGACTTCGAGTGTTAACTTATCATAGTTAATGTCTTGTCCAACACGGGCATCTTCAACAAAATATCTAACTTTTTTAACTGGTGTGAAGATTGAGTCCATAGCAATGAAACCAATGCTGTCAACGGCATTTTTGTTTTCTTTTGCTGTGACATATCCTCTTCCTCTTCCAATCACAATTTCCATGTCAACAACAGCACCTTTTGCAAGTGTGCAAATGAGAAGATCTGGGTTCAATATTTCCACAGAATCATTCAAAATGATGTCTTTGGCATAAAGCTTTCCAGCCTCTTTGCTTCTTAGGTATATTGTTGTTTTAAAATCTGGTTCAGTGTTTGTTGTTTTAACAATTAAACTCTTAAGGTTTAAAATAATGTCGGCAACATCTTCTGAAACCCCTGGGATTGTTGAGAACTCATGTTGAACTCCAGCAATACGAACAGCAACTGGTGCTGCTCCTGGAAGACCTCCCAAAAGAACTCTTCTCATTGCGTTTCCAACAGTTGTTCCAAATCCCTTTTCCATTGGTTCAATCACAAAAGTTGCAACTGCACCGTTTTCACTTTCAGTGAAACTCAAGTTTGGTTTGTTTATTTGCATCATAAAAATATATCCTCCCACAACCTTATTATCTTGAATATAACTCAATGATTAAGTGTTCAGCAATATTCAAATCAATATCAGAACGGTCTGGGATTGCGATCACTTCACCACTCATGTTTGAAGAAGCAAGTTTCAACCATTTAGGTGCCACTGTTTTGTTGTTCTTCAAATCTTTGAAGAGTTCAATGTTTTGATCGCTTTCACGAATTGCAATCACATCTCCTACTTTAACTTGGTATGATGGAATATCTACTTTTTTACCGTTTACGGTGATGTGTCCGTGGTTCACGATTTGACGACATTGTGCACGTGATACTCCAAAACCTAAACGATATACAACATTGTCTAATCTTCTTTCCAATAATGACAACATAACTTCACCGGTAGCACCTTTTTGGCGCTTACCTTCGAAATAATATTCTTTAAATTGTTTTTCGAGCAATCCATATGCTCTTTTAACTTTTTGCTTTTCACGAAGTTGCGAAACATATCCTGCCATAGGCTTTTTGCGTGCGTTAGCATCTCCATGCTGTCCTGGAATTGTTGGGCGTCTGTCTAAAGCGCATTTCCCAGTCACACAACGGTCGCCTTTCAAGAATAGTTTACAGCCTTCACGACGACATAATCTACAATCTGCTCCACAATATTTAGCCATAATTTATTCTCCTTTTAAATCCTTCTCTTTTTAGATGGCCTACAACCATTGAATGGTATTCCAGAAACATCTTTGATTGAGGTAACCTCAAGTCCTGTGTTTTGAAGTGCACGAATGGCAGCTTCTCTTCCACTTCCTGCGCCTTTAACATACACTGCAACTTGGTTCAATCCCATTTCTTTCGCTTTCTTTCCTGCGGTTTCAGCAACAAGTTGTGCTGCATAAGGGGTGTCTTTTTTGTTTCCACGGAAGTTCAAAGCTCCTGAACTGCACCATGAAATAACTTCACCATTAGCGTCAGTGATGGTAACCATGTTGTTGTTGAAAGTTGATTTAATGTGAACAGCCCCTGTTGAGAGTGTTCTTGCATTTCTTTTCTTTTTAACAATAGCCATTTATTTCTCCCCCTTATTAACCTTTCTTACCAACTTTTGCCTTTCCTCTTGAAACTGTCTTTCTTGGACCTTTTCTTGTTCTGGCATTAGTTTTTGTTCGTTGTCCACGAACTGGTAAATTATGACGATGACGGATTCCACGGTTACAACCGATTTCCATCAATCTTTTGATGTTGAGGTTAACTTCTCTACGAAGGTCACCTTCAACAAGTAATTCGTTCTTTTCAATGTATTCACGAATTTTTGCGACATCGCTTTCAGATAGATCTTTAACACGAATGTCTGGGCTGATTTTTGTTCCAGCCAAAATTTCATTGGACTTTTTCCTTCCAATACCGTAGATATAGGTTAAACCTATTTCCACTCTCTTATCTTTTGGTAAGTCCACACCTGCTATACGAGCCATTTATTCCTCCAAATT
>JAEETG010000049.1 GCA_016290255.1 Clostridia bacterium | reverse complement strand
AGTTTTGGGGTGCGGAATGGTTCATCCAAAAATTTTGGAAGCACACAACATAGACACAAACAAATATGCTGGATATGCAGTTGGGGTTGGAATTGAAAGGCTTGCAATGATCAGATATGGAATAAATGATATGCGTCAGCTTTATCAAAATGATGTGAATTTATTAAAACAATTTAAGTAGGAGAAAATTATGATAGTAACAAGAAAATGGTTAAGTGATTTTGTAAATCTTGATGGCCTTAGTGCTCAAGAAATTTCTGATGCATTCACTTTTTGTGGTTTCGAAATGGAAACCTACAAAGATTTATCTGAAAAGTTAAATCACGTTGTTGTTGGAAGAATTGAAAAGATTGAAAAACATCCAAATGCAGACAAACTTCTAATTTGTCATATAACAGATGGACAAAAGGTTCATCAAATCATCACTCACGCAACAAACATGAAGGAAGGAGATTTTGTTCCAATGGCACTGGAGGGAGCAGATCTTGCTAACGGAGTTAAGATTAAGCCAACCAACATGCGTGGAGTTGATTCATGTGGAATGATGTGTGCTGGAGAAGAACTTGGAATTGATAATTCAGTTTATCCAGGGGCAGAAACAGATGGAATTATGATTATAAACAAAGAAGACTGCACTGTTGGGGAACCTATTGCAAAAGTTTTGGGTATGGATGATGTTGTGTTCGACATCAATGTTTTGGCAAATCGTCCAGATTGCCAGAGTGTTGTGGGGCTTGCTAAAGAACTTGCAATAGCCTTGAATAAGCCTTTCAAAATGCCAAATATGACATTTAAAACAGAAAAAGGGAATATGGCTTTCTCTGTTGAAAACAAAACAGAAAACTGCAAATATTTTAGAGCAAACATAATAAAGAACATAAAGCTAGGGCCATCACCAAAATGGATGCAACAAAGGCTGTTGTCTGTTGGATTAAGGCCAATCAATAATATTGTTGACATCACAAACTATGTTTTGTGGGAAATGGGTCAACCACTTCACGCATATGATTATTCTCAAATTAAAGGGCAAAAGATTGTTGTAAGGCAAGCTAGAAGTGGTGAAAAGATTGTTCTTTTAGATGAAAAGGAATATGCTCTTAACGAAAATAACATGGTCATTGCAAACGCAAGTGATGCAATGGGTCTTGCTGGTGTTATGGGTGGAAATGATTATTCAATTTCCAAAAGCACTCAAAATATGGTTTTGGAAAGTGCAACATTTAAGAAAGAAAATGTGAGGAAAACAGGACGTGGTTTTGGGCTTAGAACAGATGCTAGTGGAAGATATGAACGTGGCGTTGAACCAGTAAGCTGTGATATTGGTGCTAAAAGAGCACTTGCTCTTATTGATGAACTAAAAGTTGGAACAATTCTTGAAGAAACATATGTTTCAAATGATTATAACAAAGAACCAAGAACTATGGTTGTTGACTACACAAGAGTTTTAAGTTGGCTTGGCGAAAACATACCTATTGAATATGCAATTGATATATTAAACAAATTAGACATCAAAACAACAAAAGACGGAAATAATCTTGTTTGTGAAATTCCAGCACTTCGTTCTGATATCACATCATTTGCAGATATTGCTGAAGAGATTATTAGATTTTATGGTTTTGATGACATGCCTTGCAGCACCAACACAAACACAAAAAGCATTTGTGGTGGTTATGAAAAAGACATGGAACAAGATTTGTTTATTAAAAATGTTATGAAATCAACTGACGTTTGTGAAATTAAAACATATCCATTTATATCAACAGATGAAATGCTAAAAATAAACATTAAAGAAGATTGTGCTTTGTACAAGAGACTACTAAAAATCAAGAACCCACTAAACGCTTCATATTCTGTTATGCGTTCGCAAATGCTTTCAAGCATGCTGGGTGCGGTTAAATATAATCAAAGCAGAAAGAACAGCGATTTTGCACTCTATGAAATTGGAAAAACTTTCCTAAAAACAGAAGATAACAAGTTGCCTGAGGAAACAGAAGTGCTTGCATATGTTATTTCATCAAAATCAAAAGATTTCTTCTATGTGAAATCGATTGTTGAAATGATTGCTTCAAGGCTTGACTTAACATTTGCTTACGAAAAAGATGAGCAAAACAAAAATGAACTCACAAAAGCTTTACATCCAAACATTTCTGCAAACATAATTTGGGCAAACAAAATTATTGGAACAATTGGAAAAGTTCATCCAAAAGTTTTGAAAAACTTTGAAATTAGTGGTGATATTTATTATTTTGAACTAAATGTTCAAGTGCTACCTCTTAAGAAAGTTAAGAAGATAAAAGAGGCTCCAAAATACCCAAGTTCAACAAGAGATTTGGCTTTGATTGTTGATGAAAATTTAACAGTCGCAAAACTTATGGCAGAAGTTAAGAAAGCCGCAGGAAGCTTGTGTGAAAGCGTTGAGTTCTTTGATGTATATCAAGGAGAGCAGGTTGGAAAAGGCGAAAAGAGTGTTGCAATAAGGCTTGTGTTCAGAAAACCAGATGGAACACTGCTTCAGGAAGAAGTAAACGCCCAAGTTGAAAAAGTTTTGGTTGAAATCAAACAAAAATTAAATGCAAGGTTGAGAGAACAATGATTTATTTAGATAATGCAGCAACCACCAAAATAAATGGTGAAGTTAATGAGTTTATGAAAAAATATGCTGAAGAAAAATTTTTTAATCCTTCAGGGCTTTATGAACCGTCACTAAATGTTTTCAAAGATATTCAAAACGCCAAAGATGAGTTTTTAAAGATGCTTAATGCAAGGAATTGTAAACTCATTTTCACAGCAAGTGCAACTGAGGCAAACAATATGGCAATTCGCTCATTTTGCCCAAAAAACAAAAAAATTCTTGTTTCAATGGGGGAGCATGCTTGCATATATCAATCAGCACTATTTATAAAAGAAAGTGGCTGTGATGTTGAGTTCATAAACCTAAACAAAGATGGAACTGTTGATATTGATGACTTATCTCAAAAACTAACAGAAAACACAGGGCTTGTTTCAATCATTCACGTTAGCAACGAAACAGGTGCAATAAATGATTTGAAAACAATTTCAAAACTCATCAAAGAAAAATGCCCAAATGCAATTTTTCATAGTGATGGGGTGCAGGCTTTTTGCAAAGTTGATGTTAACCTCAATGATTTTGGCGTTGATATGTATACAATCAGTAGCCATAAAATCCACGGTCCAAGGGGAGCGGGAGCTTTGATATTCAAGGATAAGCTTAAACCGAGGCCACTTATTTTTGGGGGCGGTCAAGAATATGGTT
>JAEETG010000048.1 GCA_016290255.1 Clostridia bacterium | reverse complement strand
GAAAGAAAAAAACAAATTCTTTTGAGTGCTGTTGAGGAATACATTCAACAAGCCAGCCCAATCACTTCAAGTGTTATTCAGCAAAAGATAGTGAAAGACCTATCAACCGCAACACTTAGAAATGAACTAAATGCCTTGGAGGCTATGGGGTATCTAAAACAACTTCACACTTCAAGTGGAAGAGTTCCAACCAGCAAAGGATATAGGTTTTATGTGAACTCAATGATGAGTGACATTCCATTAGATAAAAATGTGTTAAATGAAATTCACTCGCTGTTTAACAAAAGAACGGTATATTTAGGGGATATGGTAAACGAGATTGCATCGGTTATTTCGAAAGCAACAAACTATCCAACCGTTGTTATGCTTAAGGGGTTTGATAAATTAACAATAAGAAACATAAAAATCATCCCTCTTCTAACAGGTCAAGCATTAATACTAATTGAAACAAACAGCGGAATCATTTCAAACTCAATGGAAGCACAAGAAAACATTCCACAACAAAGTTACATTGATGCAAGCAACTTACTCACAAGCACATTTAAAGATAGCACTGTGGCAGAGATGATAAAGAATATGCCTAGCCACAAACTTCAAATGGATAAGGAAGTGAAAGAATTTAGCACAATTTTTGAAACAGTTCTCTCTTCGCTAAAAACACTTTCCGAAAGATTGACCCAAAGCGGCAACATAACCGCAAAGGGCGAGCTAAAACTTTTGAACATGCCTGAATATAGCGACCCAGAAAAAGCAAAAAAGGTTATTGATGTTTTGTCTAACCCAAATGAAATAAAAGAAGTTTTTTCTGAAGATAGTGCAGAAGTGTCG
Organism: Clostridia bacterium; assembly: GCA_016290255.1. Taxonomy (GTDB): domain Bacteria; phylum Bacillota; class Clostridia; order Christensenellales; family UBA1242; genus UBA7584. The sequence goes on along the minus strand of JAEETG010000048.1, from coordinate 2,576 downwards.
TTTAAAATTGGAAAAGAAATTCCAGTTGAAGAACTTCAGAGCTGTTCAATTGCAAAAGCAGATTATCAAGTTGATGGCGAAAGCATCGCAAGCATTGGAATTATTGGCCCACAAAGAATGGACTATGCCAGAATTGCCAGTGCACTAAAATTTGTTGTTGGTGAGTTCCAAAACCTAAAAGAACTTCCACCAGCAAAAAAGGAGGCAGACAAAGATGAGTGACGGTAAACATAAAAACCACAATCACAGTGGAAATAAACAGTTCAAGCCAAAAGAAGAACACAAAACAGAAGAAAAGCAAGAAGAATTGAAACACTATTATGAAGAACCTGCAGAAGACTTAAGCCCACCACAGGACTTGAACCTAAAACTTCAAATAGAAAAAGAAAACAGCATAGCCCTAACAAACATGCTAAAAACTCTTCAAGCAGATTTTGAAAACTTTAGAAAAAGAAATGCAAAAACAAGAGAAGAGGCCTATCGTGACGGCATAAATGACGCAATAAAGCGAATGCTTAAGTGTTATGATGCTGTTGATGGAGCACTGAAAACAATCAAAGATGAAGAAGTTAAAAAAGGGCTTGAGATTTTGGAACGCGAGTTTTTGAACGCCTTTAATGAATTTGGGGTAACCCCAATAAACGCTTTGGGCGAAATGTTTGATGCAAATCAACACAACGCCATTGCTTCTGAAGAAAAAGAGGGGGCAAAAAGCGGAACAATTTTGACCGAAGTTCAAAAAGGATTTAGGTCAAAAGACAAGGTGATTAGATATAGCCTTGTTATCATAGCAAAATAAAATAAATATAAATATATAAGGAGATAAATATTATGGCAAAAATTATAGGAATTGACTTAGGAACAACAAACAGCTGTGTTGCAGTTATGGAAGGTGGAGAACCAACTGTTATTGCAAACGCAGAAGGATCAAGAACAACACCAAGTGTTGTTGCAATCACAAAAACAGGAGAAAGACTTGTTGGACAGGTTGCAAAGCGTCAGGCTATTGCAAACCCAGAACACACAGTTTCTTCAATCAAGCGTGAAATGGGAAGTGACTACAAAGTTAAGATTGAAGGAAAGGAATATTCTCCACAAGAGATTTCTGCAATGGTTTTGTCTAAACTAAAAGCCGATGCAGAAAGCTATTTGGGACAAAAGGTAACTCAAGCAGTTATCACAGTTCCAGCATACTTTACTGACAGCCAACGTCAAGCAACAAAAGACGCAGGAAAAATTGCTGGTTTGGAAGTTTTGAGAATCATCAACGAACCAACAGCAGCAGCTCTTGCATACGGCCTTGACAAAGGCGAAAACGCTAACCAAAAAATCTTGGTGTTTGACCTTGGTGGTGGAACATTTGATGTGTCTGTTATGGAAATAGGCGATGGCGTTTTTGAAGTTTTGGCAACAAAAGGAAACAACCGTCTTGGTGGAGATGACTTCGACCAGAGAATTATTGACCTTTTGGTTTCTGAATTTAAAAACACAAACGGAATTGATTTGTCAAAAGATAAATCAGCAATGCAAAGACTTAAAGAAGCAGCAGAAAAGGCAAAAATTGACTTGTCTGCAACAACAAAAACAACAATTTCTCTTCCATTTATAACAGCAGATGCAACTGGTCCAAAGCACCTTGAATATGAACTAACAAGAGCAAAATTTGACGACATGACACAAGACCTTGTTGAACAAACAATCAAACTAAGTGAAGACGCATTGAAAGACGCAAAACTAACAAAAGACCAAATCGCAAAAGTTATTTTGGTTGGTGGATCAACACGTATTCCAGCAGTTTGTGACGCTGTTAAGAAGTTCGCTGGAAAAGAAGGCTTCAAGGGAATTAACCCAGATGAATGTGTTGCAATTGGTGCAGCAATTCAAGGTGGAGTTTTGGCAGGAGATGTGAAAGACGTTCTTCTTTTGGACGTAACACCACTTTCTCTTGGTATTGAAACTTTGGGTGGAGTGTTCACAAAATTAATTGAGAGAAACACAACAATCCCAACAAAGAAGAGCCAAGTTTTCTCAACAGCAACCGATAACCAACCAGGCGTTGACATTCACGTATTGCAAGGAGAAAGAGAGTTTGCAAGTGCAAACAAAACTTTGGGAAGATTTAGCCTAACCGACATTCCTCCAGCACCAAGAGGAGTTCCTCAAATTGAAGTAACATTTGATATTGATGCAAACGGAATTGTTCACGTTTCTGCAAAAGATTTGGGAACAGGCAAAGAACAAAGTGTGACAATCACATCAAGTTCAAACCTAAAAGAAGAAGAAATCAACAAAGCAGTTAAAGAAGCAGAAAAATATGCTGAAGAAGACAAGAAACGCCGTGAAGTTGTTGATGCAAGAAACCAAGCAGAAGCAATGGCATTTGCTCTAGAAAAAACTCTTCGTGACAACGGAGAAAAGATTTCTGAAGAAGAAAAGAAAACTCTAACTGAGGCAATCAAAAAGGCAAGAGAAGAGTTCAAGAAAGAAGACAAAGAGTCAATCGACAAAGCACTCGAAGAACTCACAAAAGTTAGTGAACCAATCATGACAAAATTATATCAAAACGTAAACCCAGG
>JAEETG010000047.1 GCA_016290255.1 Clostridia bacterium | reverse complement strand
TTGTTGTATTTAAAGCACTATCAAAAGTTGAACTTGCAATGGTTGCAAAATTCTTAATCACAAAACTTGCAAACAAGTTAACAAATCAAAACATCAAACTAAAACTCACAGAAGAGGCTCTAAAATATCTTGTTCACAGAGGTTTCAACAGTGAATGGGGTGCAAGGCCTTTAAGGCGTGTTATTGAACAAGAGATTGAAGATAAACTTGCAGATGAAATCCTTCTTGGCAAAATTCAAGATGGTTCAAGGGTTGTTGTTGACTGCAGAGATGAAAAGCTTGTCATAAAGGCTTAAAAGAGTTGACAATATTATTAAAATAAGTATAATGTAAAATTGGAGGTGGTTTAAATGAACATACAAATTTCATCAAAAAACTACAACATCAGTAACAAACTAAAAGAGTTACTTCAAAAAAAGGTTAACAAATTGGATCGCTATTTCAGTGAAGATGCTGAAACAAAAATTCAATGTAAAAAAGAAAATGACCTACTAAAACTAGAACTCACAATAAAAGATAAAGGACTTTTGTTTAGAAGTGAAGTTCAAAGTGACAACATGTATCAAAATATTGACATGGCACTTCCAAAAATTGAAAAACAAATTGTTAAATATAGTTCAAAGCTAAAAGACAAAATGAAGAAAAACGCAATTGTTGATCGTGACTGGTTATACTTTGAAGAGGATGACACAAACTTTATTCCACAAACAAAAAATGCTGTGTCAAAAATAAAGAGTTTTGACATTGTTCCTCTTTCAGTTGAAGATGCACAAATGTATCTTGAAAGTTCAGACCATTCATTCTATATATACCTAAATGAAGAAACACACAAAGTTAACATTATGTATAAGAGAACATTTGGTGGCTATGGTATCATTGAACCAAAATATTAATTTGCAAAAATTATATTAAAAAAACATAAAAAAAGCACAAATTAATTGTGCTTTTTTCTATTTTATATCTTTAATACGAAAGATTTTGCTGGGAGAGTTCTGTTCTGCAACAAACACATTCATATTAAAATCATCTTTTGTGACTCCTGCACTTACAAGTGTTTTGTTTAGTGTTTGAATTGCCATTTCTTTTGAGTTGTTTTGTTCGCTTAGGTGACCAAGAATAATTCCTCGCGTGTTGTGGCCAAGAAGTGATAGAACGGTTTTTGAGCATTCTTCATTGCTGATGTGGCCATGATTTGAAAGAATCCTTTGTTTGAGAGTGTAAGAGTAGTTTGGGTTTTTTAAAAGTGCTTGAATGTCGTGGTTAGATTCAAGTGTTATGAAATCACTTTCTTGAAGTTTTTTTGCAATATCATCTGTCATGTGCCCCAAATCAGTTGCTGTACTAAACTTTTTGTTTCCCTCAATAATGGTGAAACCAACGCAGTGGCTTGAGTCGTGGTCTAGGTCAAAAGTTTGAACGCTTATGTCATTTATTGAAAAATCACTTCCAGTAAACTCAAATTGGTTTTCTTGTTTGAGCCATGATGTTTTAGATTCAATCATGTCCCAACTGTTTCTGTGGGCAAAAACTTTTGTGTTATATGTTTTAACAAACTGGTCAAGCCCTTTGATGTGGTCACTGTGTTCATGGGTTATGAGTATTGCATCAATAGAAGAGGGGTTAACGCCAATAAGCATTAACCTGTTTTCAATTTCTTTTTTGCTGAGCCCGGCATCAATCAAAATTCTTGTGCCATCAGATTCAACATAAGTTGAGTTTCCTTTGCTGCCACTAGCCAAAACACAAATACGCATCTTTTTCTCCTAACACAATTTTATCTTAAAATAAATCAAAAAGCAAGCCATAAAACAAAATCTCCATATTTTAACAAAATAAAACCAAATAAAATCAATTCTTACATTTTATTTTTTATAAAATAACCTATAATCAAAATGTGGGGGACAATATGGCTTTAAATAAAATCACACTATACAAAGTGTTAAAATATTTTCTATTTTTTATTTTGTTTTTAATTTTGGGGTTTGCGGAAATTGATGGGATGCACCCATTTTTGTTTGGAATGCTTTTTGCTCTTGTTTGGTGCAATCAAAAAATTTACATAGTAACACCACTATATTTTTTGGCAGGGGCACTGGTTGACTATTCAACACAAAATTTGTTGTCGCTTGCTGTCACTTGTTTTGTTTTTGTATTGTTTTATTTTCTTCACAAAAAATTTGGAAAACCATTAAACAAAGTTCTAATTGGTTTATATGCTTTTTTATCACAAACAGTGTTTTTGTTTTTGCACACCAGCAGTGGCAATGAGTTTTTTGTTGCTGTGTGCTCAGTAGTTGTTGGAATGATTTGCTTGTATGCATATCTGTTTTTTATGCAAGGTTTGTTTGTTCGAGGGCTCAGAAGAAAACTTTTATTAGATGAGTGCATATGTGCGGGTGTTTTGTTTTTAGCGTTAGGGGTTGGGCTTTGTTCAATTCCAGACTATCAATTGCTTATTTCAAAGTTTTTGCTTGTTTTGCTTATTATATTTTTATCTCTTTGTTTGGAAAAAACCCAAGGTTTTGCTTTTTCAATTTTGCTAGCTTTTGGTGCTTTGATTCATGGAAACGATTATGCTTTGTTTTTGAGTTTACTATTAATGTCTTTTGTTCTTCTCATAACATCAAACTCAAAAAAGTTGTTTACAATTTTGGGGATAATTCTTGCTGACGCTTTTGTTAATTTATATTTCTTTAATTTCTATGACATATATTTGTTTTTGCCAACTTTTGCTGCAGGAATTTGTTCGTTTTGTGTGCCAAACAAAACATACAAAAAAATTAAAAACTATTTTATTTTTGAAAAAGAAGATTTTTGCGTCCGTGACGTGGTAAATCAAACAAGAAAACAATTGTTTAAAAAATTGTTTGAAGTTAAAGACGTTTTCAAAGAAATGCAACAATTATATTTGGCAATGAGCAAAAAAGAACTTAACCCAGAAGACGCAATTGAAACAATTTTGGAGCAAGTTAATTGTAACATCTGCAAAAACTGTTCAAACAAAAGTTTTTGTCCATATTCTCAAACAATTTTTTATGATGAAAGCATGAAAACAGTTATTTCACTTGCTCTGTCACGGGGGAAATTAAGCGTTATTGATGTGCCACCAATAATCATGAAAAAGTGCCAAAAAATTAATGTGTTAATAAATGAATTAAACAATTTGGTAACAGAATACAACAAATATTCAATCATAAATTCAAGTGTTAACAGTTCAAAACTTCTTCTTGCTGAACAACTTGAAGGAGTTCAAGATGTTTTGTTGTCTTTATCAAAAGATGTCAACAAAAAAATTGGTTTTGATATTGATTTGGAAAACAAAATAATGGAAGAGTTGATGCTTGAAAATGTTTTGTGTTGCGAAGTTTTTGTTTGCGGAACTGAAAAAGCAATTGATAGCGTCACACTTAATGTGAAAACTAGAACAATAAATAATGTGAAAATTGAACAGGTTGTTTCAAAAATATTAAAAACGAAAATGAAAATTTTTAACTTAAAAAAATCTGAGAAACCTGGATTCAGTTTGATAAGACTTAAAGTTATAAATAACTATGACATTATTTTTGGCTCCAGCCAGCAAACAAAGTGGGGGAGCACAATCAGTGGCGACACATTTTCAGTTGTTAGACTAAATGATGAAAAAGTTTTTATGTCACTTTGCGATGGAATGGGAAGTGGAAGCGGGGCAAGAAACATTAGCATGCAGTCACTTAATTTGATTCAAAAATTTTATGAGGCTGGTTTTGGAAGTGGACTAATTATAAAAAATGTTAACAAACTTCTATCTCTTAGAAATGAAGATGATTTCAGTGCAATTGATATTTGTGTTTTCGATCTAAATAATGCAAGTTGTAGGCTCATAAAAATTGGTGCAACAGTTGGATTCATAAAAGAAAAAAATCAAACCAAAATGATTGAATCGTCTGCTCTTCCTTTGGGGATATTGGATAGCATCGAACCGGCAATTGATGACCACGCTCTAAGTTGCGGTGACATGGTGATTTTGCTTAGTGATGGAGTTGTTGATTCTTGGGAAGATATAATGGATTTAAAAAACCTAATCAACAACACTGAAACGGAAAACCCTCAAACACTAGCTGATGTTATTTTGCAAGAAAGCTTGCGTCAAACACAAAATTATGCTGAAGATGACATGACGGTTGTTGTTGGAAAAATTTGGCAAAAATTGTAAATTTGCAAAAAATATGTGTAAAAAAAAGAAAAAAACAATAAAATTGCATTAATTTTACACATTTTTTCATTTCTCTCTTGTGTTTTTTTGTGTTTTGTTATATAATAACCAAACAAAACAAACTATATCACGGAGCAGAAATTATGGAAAAAGTATTGGAACTAATCAAAGAGAAAAAATTATTTACACCTGGAAATGTTGTTGGAGTTGCTGTTAGTGGGGGATCGGACTCAATGGCACTTTTGCATTTTTTGGTTGAGAATAAAGAAAATCTAGATATTGAAATTATGGCAATCCACATTGACCACAACACAAGAGTAAATGATCAAAGAGATGCTTTGTTTGTTGAAGATTATTGCAAGCAAAACAGAATCAGATTTCACAAGTTTAAAGTTGAAGCACTAACGCTCATGAAACAAAAAGGTCAAACGCTTGAAGAAGCTTGTAGGGAAGCAAGATATTCTGTTTTTGATAATCTAAGAAAAAAAGGAATCATAGATAAACTTGCAATAGCTCATCATCAAAACGACCAAGCAGAAACTGTTCTTCTTCACATCTTGAGAGGCTCTGGCCTTGTTGGAGCAAGCGGTATGCAATATGTTAGAGATGATTTTTATGTTAGACCATTTTTAGACACAAAAAAGGAAGAAATACTTTCATATGTTTACGAAAATCAAATTCCATATGTTGAAGATGAAACAAATGTAGACACAAAAATTTCTAGAAATCTAATCAGGCAAAAAATAATGCCAGAACTTAGAAAGGTTTGGCCAAATGTTGATGAAAATTTGTGTAACTTTGCAAAAATCTGCAGAGAAGATGACAACACAATTCGTTCCCTTATGAATTTTGATGCTGTTTTGTTTGAAAAAGATGTTGCAAAAATTCCACTATCATATTTTTCATACCCCCAAAGTTTTGTTAACAGGTTGCTTTTGGATTGCTTTGCAAAACTTGGAAAAACTCAAGGCATTGAAAGAAAACATTTGGACATCATTTGCTCATTTGTTCAAACAGGAAATAATGGTGCAAAAATCAATTTACCAGACAACATTTCAGCATTTAAAGAATATGAATATATAACACTTGCTGTGAAAAAACCAAAACTAGAAGTTTTAACAGAATGGCCTTTCAAAAAAGGTGTCACACAAATTGGAGATTATGGAACAGTTCATGTGAAAAAAGTTGACATGAACAGAAAGAGTAATGTTGTGGGCCTTTTGATTGATGCCGACAAAGTCCCAAAAAAGGCTGTTTGGCGTTTTAAAAGAGATGGGGATTTCATTGAAAAGTTTGGTGGCGGAATTGTGAAACTCAAAAAATATCTTTCAGACAAAAAAATTCCACTCAGAGTTCGTGAATGTTTGCCAATGCTTGCAAGTGGAATGGAGATTTTGGCTGTGGCAAATGTTGATATTTCAGAAAGTTTAAAAATTGATGAAAACACAAAAAATATTTATGCAATCACTTTTAACCTAAAAAATTGGGTATAAAGCCCAATTTTTTGCGTTTTTCTTTGACAAAATTGTATTAGTTTGTTAAACTAATACAAACAAATTGTTGTTTGTTTGTTTGTTAAACTAGAATAAACATATTGTTAGTTTTTAACTAACAAAATATAATTAGGGGAGAGGGAGAAGTGGATAAACAAAAAAATGAAGTTTTGAGTTTACCCAAAAGAAAAAGCTCAGACATAAAAGAGCCAATAGTATTCAAGAAAGCAAACCTTTCTCCTTTTCATCTTTACGAATTGTTGAAATCAAAAAACTACCACTTCGTTAAATATTATGAGCAAGTGCTTGCTCAACCTGATCCAAAACAAGAAGAAATGAACAAAACTCTCGTTGAAAAATCAACAGAGGTCGTAAAGGAACAGCGTGGTAAAAAGAAAAAATGGATAAGCACAATATTTATGCTTATTAACCTTGGAATCGTTGTTGGAATTCTTCTTTGGAACTTTTTGGGGACAAAAGAGCCACTAAGCATTGGGGATTTATTAGCAAACAAAATAAACTGGGTTTGGCTGCTTCTATGTTTGGCTTTGTTTTTTGGCATATTTATTGCGGATTCACTTGGAGTTTATTTGTTGGTTTATTATATAACAAAACGTTCCAGACCGTTTTTAAGTTACAAATCCCACGCAATGAGCCGTTTTTATGATTGCGTAACACCACTTTCAACTGGTGGTCAACCATTTCAAATATATTACCTTTCAAAAAGAGGTGTGTCAGCAGGAGCTGCAACAAGTGTTCCAATTGCCAAATATTTGTATGCACAGTTTTTTAGTGTTTTGTTTATTGCTGCAATACTGATTTTGCAGCATAGTTACATCATAACTTTGTCACCAGTTATGCTAACACTTTGTTACATTGGGTTTGCAATTCTTGTTTTGCTTTTTGGTTCAATTATGTTTTTGTCATATTCAAAAAAAGTGGCTCCAGCGTGCACAATTGGTGTTTTCAAACTTCTTCACAAAATGAAAATTGTGAAAGATTATCGAAAGTCTTTCGTGAAAGTTATGAGAACCATAAGAGAATATAATGTGACGATGAGAAGATTTATTTCAAATGGCTGGGTTAGCATTGGAATGCTTTTTTCAAGAGCACTCACATTCATTTTAACAAACTCTGTGCCATTTTTTGTGTATGCCGTGTTTATGCCACTTGATCCTTCCACTTGGTTTGAAATATATGTTAAGTTGTTCACAATTGCAGTGGTAACCGATCTTGCGTGCAGCTTTATGCCTCTTCCTGGTGGAACAGGTATGGCAGAAATTTCGTTCGCTGTTTTGTTTGCGGGATTTTTCATAACAGAAAGTGGGGCGGATTCTCTTGTTGCGTGGGCACTTCTTTTGTGGAGAATTTTAACATATTATGGAATTCTTCTTCAAGGGCTTGTTATTATGCTATATGACTATTTGCACGGCAACAAAAAAATAGCACCACTTCTTGAAAGATTTAAACGAGAAGATGAGAATAAAAAACTGTTAGAACAGAAAAAACAACCAATAAAAGTTGTTGACAAAAAAAGATACAAAAAGGAGAAAAAGAAATGAAAGATAGACTATACACGGCAGCAAAACCAACAGGCAGATTAACTCTTGGAAATTATATTGGTGCTGTGGATAATTGGCTTCAAATGCAAGAAAAATACGATTCAATTTTTTGCGTTGCCGACCTTCACTCACTAACTGTTGAAATAGACCCAAAAGAGCTAAAAGACAACAGTTATGCAGTTCTTGCAAACTATCTTGCGTGTGGATTGGATCCAAATAAATGCACGCTATATTATCAGTCACAAATTCCAGCACACACCGAACTATGTTGGCTTTTAGACTGTGTTGCAAGCATGGGCGAAGCAAACAGAATGACTGCCTACAAAGAAAAAGCGCAAGAAAAGAAAAATGTTTCTGTTGGCCTCTTTAACTATCCAATGCTTATGGCAGCCGACATTTTGCTGTATGACGCAAAATATGTTCCAATTGGTGAAGATCAACGCCAGCACTTGGAACTTGCGAGGAATTTGGCAATTCGTTTCAACAACAAATATGGAGAAACTTTTGTGGTTCCAACTGGGGTATATCAAAAGGTTGGAGCAAAGGTATATAATCTTCAAAATCCAACAAAGAAAATGAGCAAGAGTGATTTTGACAACTCTGGAAACATATTGTTAGAAGACCCTATCGATGTCATTAAGCAAAAGATTAAAAGGGCAGTGACAGACAGTGATTCCAAAATTGTTTATGATCCTGAAAACAAGCCTGGGGTTAGTAACCTCTTGTCAATTTATTCAGTTCTAACAAAGAAAAGCATGAAAGAGTGTGAAAAGTTCTTTGAAGGGCAAAACTATGGAGCGCTAAAAAAAGAAGTAACAGATGCTGTTGTTTCAACAATTGAGCCAATACAGCAAAAGTTTAATTATTATATGAACAATCGTGATGAACTGGAAAAAATCGCAAAAATTGGTGCGGAAAAAATAAGGAAAATTGCAGAAGAAAAAGTTAAACTTGTGAAAGAAAAAATGGGTTTAATCTTTTAATAGAATAAAAGTATATATTTTGATATATACTTTTTTTATTTGACAACAGC
>JAEETG010000046.1 GCA_016290255.1 Clostridia bacterium | reverse complement strand
CTACCTGTGTGCTTTTGTCTCCAAGGTTTTGCAGCTCTTCCTCTAACTTCACCACGATTTAGAGTGCGCTTTGTTCCTTGGCGTTGGTTTGCTAGATATGCAACAATAACTTGGTGAATAAGAGGCTCGTTGTAATCAGCAGCAAAAACGCTGTCGTTTAATTTCACGCTCCCAACTTCTTGGGCTTTTACATCATATACTTTTAAGTTTACAGACATTTTTCCTTCTCCTTACTAGGCCTTGATTGCATTTCTTAGGAATACCATGCCATTGCGTGGTCCTGGAATTGCACCTTTAACCAAAATTATGTTTCTTTCTCCATCAACCCTTACGACCTCAAGGTTTTGAACAGTAACTTGAGTTCCACCATATCTTCCTGCCATTTTCTTTCCTTTGAAAACTCTTGCTGTTCCAGATGTTCCACCAAGTGATTGGTGACGGTGAATCTTGTATCCACCATGTGTGTTGTCTTGGTGGTTCATGTTCCAACGGTAAATAATACCAGTGTATCCATGACCTTTTGATATTGCGATTGCGTCAACTTTGTCGCCATCAGCAAAAACATCACACTTAATTTCTTGACCAACGCTGTATGCGCTTGTGTCATCAAGTCTAAACTCTCTAACAATTCTCTTTGCTGGAACATTTGCTTTTTTGAAAACTCCAGCCATTGGTTTGTTAACAAGTTTATCCTTTGTCTCTCCATAGGCAACAACCAACGCATTGTATCCGTCTTTTTCCTCGTTCTTGATTTGAACAACAACGTTTGGACTAACTTCAACAACGGTTACAGGCACCACAATACCTTTTGGAGAGAAAACTTGAGTCATTCCAAGTTTTTTACCTAAAATTGCTTTGTTCATAAACTTTTCTCCCTTTGTTACCTATTAAAGTTTTATTTTGATGTCCACACCAGCAGGCAAATCTAATTTTTGTAATGTGTCCATTGTTTTTGATGTTGGACTAAAAATGTCGATTAGTCTCTTGTGTGTTCTGATTTCAAATTGCTCACGACTGTCCTTATTGATGTGTGGTGATCTAAGCACTGTCACAACTTCTTTGTCAGTTGGAAGTGGAATAGGACCAGAATATTTGCAACCTGATTTTGTTGCAGCTTCGATAATACGAGCGGCTGCCTTGTCGATCAAGCCTGCGTCAAATGACTTTAGCTTAATTCTGATTTTTTGTGTAGCCATAATGCTTTTTCCTCCAAGAAATGTAAAACTCCCAAACACTTTCTTCTCTCTAACACAAACATAAGATCTTATAGAAAACTACGCTGTCCCACTCTTTTATATTAAGAAAAATAAAAGCTTTTAGGTGCACAAAATGCACCTTAACGATTTGGGGACCAGCCCATGCTTTCCACAGAATAACATAAACCTTTTCCTAACATAACAAAGCCTTAAGCAAGCGATCGCTCACATTAATTCTTAATTAAAAGTGAATGGAATTGAACAATGCTTTTTGATACACCCAAAATTCAGCGTATTTCTTTTGGATAATCTCAAATCACAAGTCAATTAGTCTTTTATAAGATGTTATGTGTCACAAAAGACAAAATTGGCGTATACTCTTCCGTGTGTGTCAACCTTATGGACAAAAAAATAAAAAAAGTATTTTTCTGTGTTTGGCGCAGCACTTTTGTGCCACTTGTCCGTCCAAATTCTCCCTAAAAGTCGCATTTTAAGGTAACTTCAGACATCAACCCAGTCCATAAGATAATGATATTATACACTATTTACGCCCTAAATGCAAGCCTTTTTTAGAAAAATATTTACAAAATATCAAAAAAAGTTTGTGCAAAGTGCACAAACTTTTATAAATATCCCTGTTTTCTATATTTTTATCCCTTTTTGTCTATTAATATACAAGCCAAACATACTCAATTTCTTTTCTTATTATATATTATAGATTATAGATTATTACATGAGATATGATTCTTGATTTGATTTTTGAGCAGAAAAACCTTCACCCCACCCCACGCAAACCTGGCAAAAATTTTGCAAAATTCACGCCTTTAGGTTTGATTTATATATTTACTCATTTATTTAAAATCAAACAAAAAAAGACAAGCTTTTGCTTGTCTTTTTATATCTGTTCAATTAGTCTGTAACTTCTTCGAATGCAGGGAATGCAGCAGCAAAGTCAGCACCTGTTGTGAATACCAACACTGGCATCTTTTCTGTGTCAAAGAACCAAATTGATGTGTCTTTGAATTCATCACTGAAGTTGTCTTTGTTCTTGCAGTCGTCAGCACTCAAACCATGTTCTTCTTTGTTTGCAACATCTGCTGAAGGTGTTTGTCTAGCACCTGCTTCCATCTTTGTTAGGTTGAAGTAACAGTTGTCTAGGTATCCAGCATATTTGTGTTTTGTTGGGTTTGCAACATAGTCACCAGTTGTTGTGGTTCTGTGCCAAAAGTCTTGAATGCTTGCAATCCAATCGCTTCCACCGCTTGTCTTTCTAACTGAGCTTGTTGTTTCTCTGTATGCTTTCTTAGCAACAGTTCTATCTAGAGTTACTGATGCAAATGAATCTAGAATTTGTGCACAATTGTCAAGGTCTCCATCTTCACCTGTGCTTCCAAGAACTTGGTAAGCAAATCCAGAAATTGTACTGTTTGAGTCAATTCCTTTGAGTGTTGCGTATGTTGCACAGTCTCTGATGATTCCTTTTTCAGCTGTTCCAATAAGTCCACCAACGTTTCTTCCTTCAAGAACAACGTTTTCGTTTACTTGGGATTGTTCAACGGCATCAATTGAATCTCCGTTCTCTGCACTACAGTTTACGTATGCAACAAGTCCTGCAACAAGGTTTCCCTTAAGAACTGTTCCGTCAGCAACCAAAGCATTTTTAACAGTGTTCTTTGAAGATGTTACTGCAACAATACCAGCAACTTTTGTGGTTGCATCAGCATCTGTTGCAAGAGTGATTTCTCCACATGCTTTAGCCATTATAATTTGAGCTTCTCCTGAAAGTTCACCAGCGATGAGTCCAGCGCTAATTGTTGCTTTTTCTGTTGAGCTAATTACACATGCACCATAGTTTGCAACATCGTTTAGAGAACCAGCTTCAGAGTTTCCAGCGATAAATCCAACGCTAACTCCACTGAAAGCTTTTTCTAGGTTAATTCTAACATTTCTTGTTTTAACGTTTTGAATTGTTCCTTTGTTGTATCCAGCAACAGCTGAAAGTCCATATGTTCCAAGGTTAGCATCTTTTGCTGTCATCTTGTCTGCTTTTAATGTGATTGATGTTTCAATAACATTAACATTTTCAATTCTTCCGTAGTTTTCACTTGCAACAAGACCATATCCTTTGTTTGTTCCAAGTGTTGCGTTTGTGTCTACAGTTGCTTTGATTGTTAAATCTTTAACCAAAGCACCTTCATATACTTTTGAGAATAATCCCTTGAAGTCTTTGTTGTCTTCGTAGTCAACCAAAACTGTGAGACCATTTCCGTAAAGTTTTCCTTTAAGTTCAATTGGTTCATATTCGTCTTCTGCTTTGATAACAAAGAATCCTGGGTGATCTGGATCATTTCCAGCAAGTTGGAAGTTTCCTTCTTGTCCGTTTAGACCTTTCAATAGTTCAACACTGTTGATTGTTCCATCAAATGCTGATTGTGGGTCGTAAACATCAAGAACTGTTGTGTTTTCTTCCATTGTTAGAGTTGGGTTACCATTTTTGTCCATCTTCCATACGTGGCTGAAGTCCCAAGTTTTTGTGTTCTTTGAGTAGTCGTATGTGATGTATTCATTTGCTGAACTAGCAATTTTGTTTGTGATGAGCTTGTATGTTGGAGCTCCTTCTTCAAAATTTTCAGCAAGTTCAACATTTGTTGCAATGTTTGCAGCAACTTGTGGGTTCCAAGCAAGTCCGTTTGCGTTTTCATAATATACACCAACAAATCTGTTTTCGTAAATAACGTTTAGAGGTTTGTTAACATATTCTGAACCTTGTCTTTCTTGGAATGTTACAAGAGCTGTTTTGTTTGAAATTGAGTAATCAAAGTTCTTGTCTGTGTAAGCGCTTACAGCATCTTTTGTTACGTCTGATGCGCTGTCATATGTTGCAACATATGTTCTAACAAGTGTGTCTTTGTTAACTTCAGACAAAAGTCCCAAGTTAGCGTTTTGAGCAACAACTGCTCCAACTGTGTTCTTTTCAGAAACGTTTGTTAGCACTTGTGCTTTTGAGTATGAGTTAATAATGTTTGCTTTCTTAACTGTTGTGATTGCTTGATTGTTTTCAATAAGGCTTGCAAGTGTTTCTGTTTTACCAGCAATTCCACCAGCATAAACCTTTGAACCTTTAACATCAACAATTCCACGGCAGTATGAGTTGTAGATTGTTCCGTTTTGAACAAGACCTGCAATTCCACCAACATATGAGTTTTCTGCTGAACTTGATGCAACCATAACTTTTGCATCTGGAACAGCAACTCTGTCGATTATTGCAAGGCTTCCAGCACGTTTCAAAACTCCAACGATTGCTCCAACGTTAACGTTTGAGCTTAGAGCATAAGTTGGTTGGTCAACGTCAGTTGCTGCAACTTGGTTGTATTTTCCAACTTCAACTTTTGTTCCTTCTTTTGATGTGATGTTGATTCTTTCAATTGTTCCGCTGCTTTGTCCTGCAACAATACCAGCGTTAACTTGTTCGTTTTCACTGTAGATTTGAGCGTCTTCAAATGCAATGTTGTAAACTTTTGCACTTGGGTTCAAATATGCAAACAAACCAAGGTCTGATCCATCAACATCTTTTGCATCAATATATAGATTAGAGATTTTCTTTCCATTACCATTTAGAGTTCCAGAGAAGTTTGTTAGTGGTGTCCAACTAACTCTGTTACCTTCTTCATTCAAACTCTTTAGATCGATGTCTTGAGTCAATTCATAATTTTTGTTACTTGCGTATAGTTCACTTGAACCAATGTTTTTAAGTTGTTCTGCATCACCAACGAAGAATGCTTTGTTAACTCCATCAGCAATAACAACTTCAACACTAAGTTCTTTTGATGCCTTGTCTTTTGCTGTTGTTTTGAACACGATGTCGTAGTCTCCTGCAACATAGCTTCCGTCAAGGGCATTTGCCATAAACTTATATGTTGTTATTTTGTTCTTTCCTTCAACTCTTGAAGTTATTCCATTTTCTGGAATTGATAGTGCGTTTTTGTCGTATTCAGCCTCAATCTTTGTTGAAGATTTATATTTAGACTGAACTAAATCAATTGTGAATGCATTTTTTGCATTAACTTGAATTTTTGATTGGTTCTTTGTGATCTTCTCACCATCTTGTGTGAAATAGAAAATAATAAGTCCAAGACTTACTGCAACTACAATCACGAGCAAGAAAATCATAAATTGTTTGAACCAATTGTTCTTTTTTACTTTTTTCTCTGTCATAAAAAGTTCTCTCCTTCCTTTTAAATACACGGGTATTATAACACAAAAAAAATCATTTGTAAATACCCTTTAACAAAAAAAATTTAAAAAACTAAAAAAAACCTAGGCTCACCAGCAAAGCCCTGTCAACTTGCCTCATTTCAGGCTCTCCAAGGTCTCCTATTTTGTGTTGTAAACGCGATTTATCGAGCGTTCTTATTTGCTCCAGCAAAATGACTGAGTCTTTTTCTAATCCATATGTAGTTGCACTTAAAAAAATATGAGTGGGAAGTTTGGCTTTTGAGAGCCTGCTGGTGATGGCTGCAACGATGACTGTTGGGCTAAATTTGTTGCCAATATCGTTTTGAACCACCAAAACAGGGCGAACTCCGCCCTGTTCACTCCCAACAACGGGTGATAAGTCTGCATAATATAACTCACCTCTTCTTATCTCCACCAGTGCAATCCTCCAACCACTTTTCATATCTTAAGAAATCGTCAAAAGAGGCATAATCAAAGCTTTTTAGCTCTTCATAAGCCTTTTTTAACTTTTTTGATGAAAAAGCCATCTCACTAAAGATAATATGATTATCTATATTAATAGTGTTAACTTTTTTATTTTTTAATTCCTTATTTAAGTCACTAAAGTTTCCATACATAATAATTTATCCCTCCAAAAGGCTTTTTAAAACCAAAAAACAAAAATAAAAGGAAGTTTTTCACTAAACTTCCTTGTTAAATTCTGCAAAAACGCAAAAAATATTCAATTTATTATGCACACAGCGGTTGCGTATTCACTTGTGTTTGAAATGCTAACTTCAATTTCTTTGAAACCATTTTTTTGAAAAAGAGCAAGCGTTTCATCAAAAAGTGTAACTTTTGGAGCACCCTCCTTGTCAGGCAAAACAACAATTCCCAAAAAGTTCACCCCACCAGATATTCCAAGCCCAAGGGCTTTTGCAACAGACTCTTTTGCGGCAAACTTGCCGGCCATGCGTTCGGCCTCTTTTTGTTTTTCTTTCATGCTGAAAATGTGTTCTTGCTCTTCTTTGGAAAAAACCCTATCCAAAAAACGCTTGTTTCCAATTAAAGCCAAAAAGCGTTTAACATCAACAATATCATTGCCAATCCTCATCACAGTCCCCCTTTATTTTGTTCATAACCTTTGAAATATCTTCATAGGAATAACCTCTTGAAAACAAAAACTTCATGCACTTTTGCAAATTTGCAGCGTTTTTTTCTTTGTTTTTCAAATATTTTTGTGCAATTTTTTGCAAATCAGAATAATCTTCTTCAATTTCAATGCTTGAAATCAGTTCTTCACTTATTCCCTTTTGCTTTAAGTTTTGTTTTATTTTGTTTATGCCATAATGGCCTTTGCAAGATTTAATATAGTTCTCCACAAACACTTTGTCATCAATGTAGCGATAGTCTTTCACCTTTTTCAAAACCTCATCACAAAGTTCACTTAAAAACCCTTTTTTTTGAAGATAATCTTTCAGTTCATTTTCTGTTTTTTGATATTTTGAAATATATTTTATTGCCAAATCAAAGGCGGTGTCTTTTTCGCTTTCAAACTGAATACGCTTCAGTTCATCGAGTGTTATGCTTAAACCAACCCCAAGTTTATATTTATATATTGTGAAAGCGTTTAGATAGCAAACAAACTCATCATCTAAATAAATTGATGACCGCTTTGCATTATTGTTTTCACCTATTTTTGTTATCTTTGCCATTTTCCACCTTAAAAGAACAAAATGTTTCTTCCTGTTTTTCAACTTTTCCAAAACCAAGTTTAAAGTTAACTGGATAAATTGCTTTCAGTGTGACATTATCTGAAAATCGAACATCAAAAGTTTTTATTTTTTCTTTTGGAATCAGTTTCAAAAGCCTTTCAAATTCCTGAAAAGTCATTGTTAGTTCTGTTTTGTAGCACTTTTCATAAACTTGAAGATTCCCCAAAACGCCTTTGGCGGAACTGGCATAAACCCTAAGGAGTGGCCCCGCACCCAATTTCACGCCACCAAAATATCGAACAACGCAAATAATTATGTTATAGACATTTTCTTTTTCCAAAATGTCCAAAATTGGTTTTCCAGCGGTTCCACTTGGTTCTCCGTCATCGGTGCATCTTGAAGTTGTTATGAGCCTATACGCAAAAACAACATGCCTGGCATCCTTATATTCCATTTTTAATTTTCTATAAAAACTTTCGGCTTCTTCACTGGTTTCCACATATTTACAAAATGTTAAAAAACGAGATTTCTTTTCTTGAATCTCATTTTTTATCACAATATCTCTATCAACACTTAAAAATGTTTCCATCACACCAACTTAACTTTTTGTATTCCTTTTTTACCCTTTTGCAAAACAAACTCTTGTTTTATGATTGGGAAATCGTAACGGTCAACAACTTCGTCATCAATCTTGATTCCTTTTCCGTCAACAAGTCTTTTTGCGTCTCCTCTGGAGCCAGCAAGCTTTAGTGCCATAATGAGGTCAACGATTGTTTTTGCATCTTCCTTTTTGATTTCAACTGCTTTCATTTCTTCCACATTTCCGCCAAAGTTTGCTCTTGCTTGTTCTTGAGCTTCTTTTGCACTCTTTTCTCCGCGAACAAATTTTGTAACTTCATATGCAAGCCTTTCTTTTGCTGCGTTTAGTGCTCTTCCCTCACCTTTACAAATGTCTTCAATTTCATCAAGAGGCAAAAGAGTGAGCACTTTGAACATTTCTTTAACTTTCACATCTTCAATGTTTCTAAAGAATTGGTAAAAATCATAGTCACTTAACTTTTCTCTGCTAACCCATAGCGCTCCACCAACAGATTTCCCCATCTTTGTTACATCAGCGTTTGTCAAAAGCGGAACAGTTGCAGCAAATACTGGTTTTCTTTCTTTCTTCCTAACAAGTTCAACTCCAGCCAAAATGTTTCCCCATTGGTCATCGCCACCAAACTCAACTGTGCAACCATAGTTTTTGAAAAGATGTAAAAAGTCGTAGGCTTGCATTGGCATATATGCAAATTCTGCAAGAGTTAATCCATTTTCCATTCTTGCCT
>JAEETG010000045.1 GCA_016290255.1 Clostridia bacterium | reverse complement strand
TTTAAATCTTAAATGTTATGGAAAAATCACAGATGTTTTGGGGCAAATTGACCTTGCAATAATTGCTGTTCCAGCAAAATTTGTGAGTGGAGTTTTGGATGAGTGCCATTTGGCTCAAGTTGACAACATTATTATTATTTCAAGTGGTTTTAAAGAAATAGGTGGAGAAGGACTTCAACTTGAACAAGAACTTTTAAAGAAGATTGAAAGATATAACTTAAATGTTGTGGGACCAAACTGTTTGGGAGTTTTTAATGCTGATGGAAAACTAAACTTTGATGGTTGTTTTGCTCCAACAGTTCCAAAAGTTGGAAATATTGGATTTGCAACACAGTCAGGGGCTTTGGCTGGTGGTGTTTTTAACGTCAGTGAAGCAAAAAGAGTTGGATTTGGACAAATGATTTCTCTTGGAAATCAAACTGATGTTGATGCTCTTGATGCGTTAGAACAATGGGAAACAGATGATAACATTAAAGAAATCTTGTTATATCTTGAAAGCATTCCATCTCCAAGCAAATTTAGCAAAATTGCAACAAGAGTTGCAAGGAAAAAACCAATTCTTGCCATAAAGTCTGGAAGAAGTGAACAAGGGGCAAAAGCAGCAGCTTCCCACACAGGTTCTCTTGCTGGTTCAGATAGCGCTGCTGATGGTCTCTTAAAATCATGTGGTATTATTCGTGAAACAACTTTAAGAGAAATGTTTAATGATGCTCAAGTTTTGGAAAAGTGTGAACTTCCAAAAGGAAAAAGGCTTGGAATAATCACAAATGCTGGTGGTCCTGGAATTCTTGCAACAGATAGTGCATTTGATTATGGTTTGGAAGTCCCAACATTTAGTGAAGAACTTCAAGCAAAAATTGCACAACTAACTCTTCCTCAAGCAAGCAAGAAAAATCCTGTTGACCTTGTTGCAAGTGCATCAATGGAACATTACATAAATGTTGCAAATGAGGTGCTTAAATCTGATGAAATTGACATGCTTTTGGTGATTTATTTGTATATCACTGGAAGGCATGATTTGGATATTCAAAAGAATTTGGAAGAGCTTAAAAAGAAATATCCTCACAAACCAATTGTTGTGTCTTATATGACAACTCCAGACTTTTTTGAAAAAGTTAAAACAGAAATTCGTGACCCACAAGTTGTTATGTTTGATGACGTTGCTGATGCTATTCGTGGTCTTTCAATGTTAGTAAAAAGAAAAGAATTTTTGGAAGAAATAAAAGAAAAAACTCCACAAATAACAGTGAAAAAAGATTCTGTGAACAAAATTTTTGAAAAAGCCAAAAAAGAGGCAAGAACTCTTTTAACAACAAAAGAAAGTTTGGAGGCTTTGAAAGCTTATGGCATTTTGGAACCAAAATGGGGTTCTGCTTTAAACATTACTCAAGCAGAAAAACTTGCAAAGAAAATTGGTTATCCTTTGGTTTTAAAGATGTCTTCAAAAACAGTAAGTCACAAAACAGATTTTGGTGGAGTTGTTGTTAATATTCAAAATTTTGAGCAACTTAAAGCTGCTTTCACAACTTTGGAAACAAAATGTAAAAGCGCTGGAATATGGAATTCAATTGATGGAATCATTGTGATGGAACAGGTTTCAGGAAGTGGAAGAGAACTTGTTGCTGGAATTGCTGAAAATGGAAATTTTGGTCATCAAATCATGTTTGGAATTGGTGGAATTTTTGTTGAAGCTTTAAAAGAAGTTGCATTTAGGCCTTGTCCACTTTCAATTCGTGATGCAAAAGCTCTTATTTCATCAACAAAAGCAAAAAACATTATGGGCAATATTCGAGGCAAAAAAGCTGTTGATGAAAATGAGGTTGTGAACGCTCTTTTATCTCTCAGTCAATTTGTGTCTGATTTCAAGTGCACAAAAGAACTGGATGTTAATCCTTTCATGATTGATTCTGATGGAAAATTTGTTGCAGTTGATGCAAGAATTGTCATAAAATAACAAAAAAACACATAGCAAAGATGCTTTTTTTGTAGGCTTGCTATGTGTTTTTTGCATTTTTAAAAACACTTGCAAATTCTTTGTGTTTGTGATAACATGAATTCATATGGAAAAAATGTGCAATCAGTGCCCAAGGCATTGCAAAGTTAATAGAGAAAAAAGTCAGGGTTTTTGTGGAGCAAACAATGTTGTAAAAATCTCAAAAGTGATGCTTCATCATTGGGAAGAACCTGTTATTTCTGGTGGCGAAAAAGATAAGGGAAGTGGCGCCATATTCTTTTCTCATTGCAACTTGAAATGTGTTTATTGCCAAAATTATGAAATAAGCCATTTTGATGTTGGAAAAAGTTATAGCGACAAAGATTTGGCAAATCTTTTTAAACAACTGGAAGATGATGGGGCGTTAAACATAAATTTGGTAACGCCAACACACTATGTTGAAAACATAATAAATGCCTTAAAAATTTATAAGCCAAAAATTCCTGTTGTTTATAACACAGGAGGATATGATAGCCCAGAAGAAATTTCAAAGCTTTGTGGATATGTGGATATCTTTT
>JAEETG010000044.1 GCA_016290255.1 Clostridia bacterium | reverse complement strand
GTGACAATTCCGTCATTAGTTAAAGCAACATATGTGTTCTTAACTCTTTGAACAAAGTTAATTTTGTCTAGGTTTGTTCCTGTTCCAGAAACATTTAGTGAGTTAAACGCGCCATATTCTGGAATTAGTTTGATTTCCAACAATCCATAGTCTCCAGCCAAAATTGTGTCGGTTGGAATAATTCCTGCGTTTGTTAGATAGTTTGAAGCGAGTGTTCCATCGCCCTCTTCAAGTTCTGCGTCAGTGTAGTGATGAATATCAACATCTGTCACCGCAATTGGTGAAAACTTGAAGTAAATAGATTTTGTTATATTTGAATCTTTGTCAACATTTGTAACTTCCAATCTAAATGCCAAAACTTCATCCAAATTGTTGTAGAAACTTTGCCACAAAGATAGTGAAAATGTCCAGTGAGAAGAGTCAATTCTATCCAATCCAAAAGTATATTTTTCCATCTCATCTTCACTTATTGTGTTCTTTCTTTTATCAACTGCTGTTTCATCATATTTTGATGATGCAATTTCTTTTTCTCCATCTAAGAACAGAATAAGCATCAATCCATCTTCACTGAGCATTGTGTTGCTTCCAGTTATTTGAACATAACTTCCATCATCTAGGTTTAAGTATTTTTCATAATATGAATTAATTGTTGAATATGCTTGTGGGTTTTGACCTAAAGCGTTGTCATAAACAATTGTGTTTCCTGCGTGGATTGTTTTTGTGTTCAATTGATATAGCGTTACATTAACCCCATAAGTTAGGTCATATGGAGAATCTGAAACAAATGTTATATCGCTTAAAAACTCATCTGATGGAGCCCTTCTTTCCATGTCAACAATTTCTTTTGCCCCACTAACATTAAGTTCCGTGATTCCAGAATAAACTTTTATGAACAAGCAGAACTCTGTGTTAAGATAATATGCAACTTTTTGTGAATTGTTTTCCAAAACATAATATTTTGTGAACCAAACTTGTTCATCACTTTCTGTTGTGTCATTTGCAAAAATTGTTAGGTTATTTGAGTTTTCATAATATGCAAACACATATGTTGTTTTTGCTGAATCTTTCAATATCTTTGCATATTTATATCCATCAACAAACACAATTAAGCTGTCATCGGCACTTGTGATTTCTTCTTGCACCACTTTCACAGGCTCAGCACTCAAACTGAACATGCCTGATGAAGAATAGTTTTCATCAGTAACCAAAACATATCGCCCGTTTTGCATGTAATAATATTCACCAGCACTAGCCTGTTCTCTTGTGAGTTCAATATACTGAATGTTTGTGAGCCTATATGGAGTTGAAAGTTCGGAATAATTTGAACCCGTCACACGAACAAAATTGCTTCCGTCTTTATAATAGAAGCCTTCTTGTTCCAAGAAAACATTAAAGCCAAGATATTTTGTTTTAATTGTGCTAATATCATATTTTTCTTTGAAAGAGTTTAAAATGGTTTGTCTTGTGACAACTTCTGTTCCACTGATCACTTCTTTGAATCTATCAGAGCCAAAACCAAATTTTCCTTCTTTGAACATAATTGCAAAACCGGAGCTTAGGTTTGATGGCACCAAAACATCTCTGCTCTCAATTGAAACGCCACTTTCATCAACAATTCTTTGTTTTTGTGTGTAAGCAATTTCAATGCGTTTGCTGAGTTCTTTTTGAATTGAAACAACATTTGTTTTATTTTCAGTGTCTTCTGTTGTTTGTGTTGTGTTGTAGTGGAAAGGTCCAGAAGTGTAGAAATCAAATGTGTCAAAACCTTCAATCACACAAATTGTGAGTGTTATGCTTGCATTTGTGTTTTGAGCACAACTTAGTGTTAAGTTCACTGTTCCCGTTCTTCCTGTGAACAAGAACTTCAAATCATATAGGTTAGATGCAGAGGTTGAAAGAACTGAGGTGTTTGAGTTCAAAACATTAATCCAAATATTTCTCAAATCATTCACAACAATTTGACCTTCTGTTGTTGACTCATCAACAGTGTTCACAAGTTCATATCCAGAACTTGAGTTTGGTGAAATTTTTAGCTTAAAGAAGTTGTTTGCATTTCTTGCAAGAACATCTTCATAAGACTTATAATAATCAGATAGAGAAATGATGATTTCATTGTTTGAAACATAATAAACTCCATCTAGTTTTTCATCAACAGAAAGGGCTGTGATGTCTGTTGGGATTGTTGGATATAGCCCCTTCAAAATTGGCTCACTGTCATTTTGTTCGGTAACAGTCCACTCTCCTTCCGTGGTTTCACCCGGCTTATAAAAATGCAGCTCTGTCATGTAAGCATTTTTAAAGAATGATGTGTCCTCTATTTGCGTTCTGTCTCTCATTTGTGCAAGAGTTAAAGCAGGAGCATAATTAAACTCGTCATCATTATCAGTGCTTTTGAAAGATGTGTCCAAAACATAAACACCAGAATTATTCGCAACACTCACATTGAGTCTAAAAGGAGTTGGCACCATAACTCTACTACTATCGTTTTCATCAATAACATATCCTTGCGCTGTCACATATGTTTTTGTGGCAGAAGCCTGTGTGTTTTTGTTCCCAAGAAGAAGTCCCGCCCCTCCAGAAATTCCAGAGCCATCATAACCACTTGGTTGATTGAAGAAAGTCACCATTCCTTTCACAAAACAGTTTTCAATAACAAGATTATTGCTAGTGCTTCCATACACTGCAGCAACACCACCAGCAACGCTTGCTTTCACACTTGCTGAGAAGAATGATTTACGAACCGCGCAACCGCCACCCAAATATCCAACAAGTCCTCCAGCGAATGCGCTGCTAACAATTTCTTCGGAGCAGCCTGTTGCATAACTCATCACATAAGATGAATCAATTGTTCCATTTTCCAAATAACCCACAAGTCCACCAACAAATGCGTCCATTTCATAACTATAAACAGCATTCATTGTTCCAGAATAAATTGAGTAAACAGAATCACTTAAACTTGTTGAAGTCAGCCAACCAACAACACCACCAACGTTTTTCGCATTTCCAACAACAACGCTAGACATGATGTGTTGCAAGTTTTGTGAGCTGCTTCCAACAACTCCACCCATGGCTTGAATTATATTTCCACCAGTGCTTGCAACAGAAGCCTTAATTGAACCATATGCCCTAATCAAATCAACAAAAGCAGTGTTTTGACCAATCAGTCCCCCAACTGTTCCGGTGGCATTTGCATCTTTTTGAACTTCAACATCAACGCCGATTTCTATGTTTGAAATATTTCCAGCGTTTATTCCAATAAATCCACCAAAGTTTACTGTTAACGCATTGCCCACATTTTCTGCAGCAAATATTTTTGCGTTTGTTTCAATATTTAAGTCACGCACATCATTAGATGCGTTGGAACCAATAATTCCCAAAAACAAATTAGCAGCACCAAAACTGGCATCTTTTGTTATTTTGTCTTCCATCATTCCAACAGTGAATGATGATTCTGTGATTGACACTTTAACATAAACAGCCTGAGAACCCGCAAAATATTCTTGCGCGTTGCCAGCATTAATTAATTCTGGATTTATTGAGGCGTGATTATATTTTCCATAATACCCCTCAATGGTTTCATAACTTTTGGAGTATTGCCCCATTCTCCAAACCTGACCAGCAAAAGCACCCATATATAGAGTTGGACGGAACTCGCCCTCTTTTATGCGAGTTTCAAAACTAACTGAATCAAATCTAAAGTTAACTTTTTCTATAACTCCAGCAAAAATACCAAAGAATCCAAAATAACTAAATGTGCTTCCATTTTTAATTTTTGAAACAACATTTCCGCCCTCGTCAATATATGTGTCTTTTAGGTTTATTCCATAAATAGTGTAAGTTGGTATTATTGATGTTTGGTCATTGTTTCTTATTATTGGAACAAAAGTTTCTCCATCAACAAATGTGCTTCCAAAAAGTTCTCCCGACCTAAATCCATCGCCAGTATATCTATAATAACTGCCTCCAAAAACATAGATTTCATCTATTTCAAGTTTTTTCACAATCAAACCAGCAGTTGAATCCATATAGTCTGCAACTTTTTGCGTTCCTTCTTTGTCTTCACAAACATAATCACCAACAACATAATAAGTTGTTGAATTAATAATGAAACTATAGTTAATTTTTGATTTTACAATTGGCATTGTTGTTATTTTCCCAGAGAAAGGAACTTCCTCTGTTCCAATAACATTTAGGTTTGCTCCGCTTAGGTCGATGTCGTTTGTGACATAATAGTTTTTATCCCACGCTGTTTGGTTGTTTGCAAGTTTTTCAAAATCACTTGCTGAACTTAATCTTATGTATGTTTTATAACCATCAGCAACAGTTATGTGGAACTCTTTGATAACCTGAGAATTCTTTATCGCTCCCAAAACAGCACCAATGTTGTTTGCATTGATGTCTTCATTAAGTTTTATCATGTGGTCTTGAGGAAGAACATACAAAATTGTGTTACCATAACTGATTGGAGTTACAAAATATTTGTTTGTTGCCTCATCTTTTCCAAGCCAAACGTTGGAACTGCTAAATTTCCTTGTTCTTGAAGATGAAGAGTCAACGCTCCACTGACCCTCATCATCAACAACGGCATCTAACAAAACATATTCAAGGTCTGGAATTGTTGGAGTATTTTTTTGATATGCAACAGAAACATCAATATCTCTTGACTGACATGTTTCATCAACATCATTAAAACCATAAGAGTTTCTAACAGCCAATCTGTCATCAACGCTAACTCCATCACCCAAAATTGGAAGTGGTGTTAGTTTTTGTGCTGTTTCAAAATATATTCCATTAGATTCATCATAGTCATAAACATTAATGTCATCAACAAGAGTTATTCTTGTCACTTCAAAATTATATTTAACAGTCCAAACAACTCCATTAACATCAACAACACAAGCCCTTAAGTTCGGGAAGAATGTGGTGTTTGCTTGTTCATCCATTTCAATTGACTCAACCAAAATTTTCTGCCCCATCATAAAGTTGTAACTTCCGTCTCCAATGGCTGTTTGCAAACTTAGTGGAATATCAATAAGGTTTGACCCACCAGTGTATGAGAAAATGTGACTTGTGCCAACTGTTGAAATTTTTATGTGTCTGTCACCATAAATCAATGAGTTTCCAACTTTTGTGATTGCAAGAGGCTCCACAACAAGCCTATCTGTGCTGTCAACAAAATACCAAATAACATCTCCAACAGTTTTGTTTGGAACACTGCCTGGTGTTGTTTTGATGTCAACCGAGAGTTCTATTCTTGTTCTCTTTTCAAGATATGGATTGCTTAAGCTTTGTTTTGAACTTGAAAGAAGAGTGACAGAAACATCATTTGTGCCCTGCTCTTCACTTGAGTTAATAAACCCTGTGATTGCTTTATATAATTCAATGCTAAAATAGTTTAGAATAATTTGTTTTTGGTTATTTTCATCGAGATATAAATACGCAATGCAAACATAGGTTTTGTTTAAGCCCGCATATGAACCCTTTTCTCTTGTTGAAATGATAACCTTTTGCTGAGTTGTGCCATCAAGGCTGGCAAAAATTCTTCTGTTTGCATCTGTTGTTTCGTCAATTCCATCACTTTCACCAAGTGGTGCAGGATATTCTTCTACCATATAATTATATAAGGCTGCCTTAAATGAATTGAGTTCGGAAGCGGACGCTGATATTGCAGCATATTTTGTTTCAGTCAAATAGAAACGCTCTGCTTTTGCAATTTTTGCATTAGCAGGATAAATCGTTGAGTCAACAACAATTCCATTAACATTTTCTTCAACAAGCAAAGATTTTAGTGTTGTTCTTTTGTCTGATTCATCTGCACTAATTTTTTCTGTTGTCTTAAACGTGTTCACTGGAGCAGTGTTCTCATCCAAATTTAGAGTGATTGCAGAAACAACTTCTTTCACAAAAACAGGGAAAGATAAGGTCACACCACTAAGAGCAGTGATTGTGATTGTTGTTTCTCCAAAGGCTTGCCCAACAACAGTGAAACTTAGCGTTTCTGGATTAATTTGATTTTCAATAAATCCGTCGCTGTCAGAGAAATATCCAACTTTTGCAATTGATGTGTCAGCGCTTCTAACAGACAAATATGTTTTTGTCACACCGTCCAAAAGGCTTGTGTAGGTTGCAGAATTTTCTGGCAATGTTGAAACATTTATAGCACCTTTTAGGCTGTCAGCAGTTTTGTCACCACTTGCTGGAATTGCAAGTTCAACACCATTATATGCATCAACATCAACCTCTTGTGTGCTGCCATCAATCTCTTTTGTTGTTTTTGCGATAATTGTTTTAATTCCGTTAACAAATCTTAAAACAAGTTTTCTTTGCAAAACTTTTCCGCTGTTGTATTTTGCCTCAACAACAAGTGGAATAATTCCTGTTAACGTGTTTTCTGTTCTTGCAGAAAGATAGATTCTGCTTCCACTTTTGTAAACAAGTTTTGCAAATTCCTCAGAGTCACCAAGTTTTAGGTGTTCAATTTTTCCGCCATAAACAAGTTCAAGCTTTTCTGCCAAATCGTTTGCTCTTGGATATTTTGAGCCATGCAGCAAAAGTTCTTGAGCGTCAACATAAACATAGAACTCATCAAATCCATCAGAAAAACCGTTGAGTTCAACCAGTAGTGATTGATTTAATGTGTCTGTGTGATACACATCAAAAACAGAAATTTCTTGTGCTGCCTCTTCATAGATTGGTGTGCCAGAAAAGTTTTGATAGTCAAAAGGATATTCTGTTCCATTGATAACAATTTTCTTGTTAACAATGCTATAGTTTCCTTTGTTAATCAAAGTGTAAACATAGGTGTTTGCAGTTTCACCTGTTCTAAAATAATATCGTCCGCTTTGATCCTCTCCCAAAAACTCTTCCACATTTGAAAATGATGATATTACCTCACCCATATCATCTTTCAAAACAGTGTAGGACGCTGCTTTGTCATTAACAAACAATTGTGTTGGATAGTTAACAACTTTGATTGCAATTGTTTTTTCTGCTTTTGGAATGGTTGTGATTTCTTCATCAATCAAAAACCCTTCATAGCTAGCATAAAATGTTAGATATGTTCCCGACAAACTTTCTCTCCAACCAGAAAGAGTGAATGAGTTTATTTTATTACCCATCATGTCGGTGTTTTGAACAACAGCAATTGTTCTTGAATATGAATAGCATGGAGTTTGCCCAATAATTATTCCAAGAGAGGCAAAATTGCTTTCCGTAATCAAAGTGTAAGTGTTTCCAACTTTTATGTATTTTCCATAATATGCACTTCTTCTGTTTAAGCCCCCAACACCTGGCAATAAATAGTTATATGATGAGGCTGGCTCAACCAAATTGTATGAATAAGAAATGCTTTCATTTGCTGGAGACAATGAAAGTGAAATGTTGTTGCTGTCACTGTTTTTGTTGTTAATGAAAACAATTTGAGTGTCTATGTTGGCTTTTTGATATGCTGGAGTTGAACCAGCAACAATGTGAAGAGAAAGAACATTCTCATTGTTCACCAAAACATATTCTTCAGTTGATGAGTTGAAAATATATAGTCCAACATAGTCAATCAAGTTTGTTGGAGACTGAACACGTTCAAAAACTGTTTCGATGTTTAATGAACTTTGTGTTGCATCATTTTTTGTGACTGTTATAATTTTTGAATCTAAGTTTTCATAAACTGGAATTCTAAACTTTTTGATAAATGTTGTATCCGTTTTGTCATCATTGTTGGAAACAACAAATTCAACAGCTTTATATGCTTTTCCGTCAGCATATGTTCCATTAACAAGAACGCTGTTTCTCAATATGTTTGTGCCCGGCATGGTTTCTGATGATGTGTAAACAAATTCACCACCATCAAAGAAGTTATAAATATCTTTCACACTATAAACAAGGTTTGGAGTTGTTGCCTGACTTGGACCAAATCTAAACAATTTGTTTGTGATGAGATGGAAAGGCACGCCATCAAATGCACCCAAGTTTTTCAAAACAGTGTTTCCGTTGCTGTCTTCAACAAGGTCTAAGTTGTTTGCATAATTCATTAATGTTGCTTTTTCTTCAACACGAACATAAAGAAGAGCAACAACTTTTGAATCTTCAACAGAAACAAATTTTATGTATGTGCTGTCACTAAGAGCAGTGGCACCATTTGCTTTGATCACAACATGGTTAACTTTTGTTTGCTCGTCATACCAATAATCAAATCCAACTTTTGCAGGATCACTGGATTCAACCCTAATTGTTCTCAAAAGATTTTTGGCACCTTTCACAACCTTGACAGCAAGTTCCGCTTTTCCCGCACTTGTCAGTTCTCCATGCTCATCAAACTCTTTTGTGAGTGACAAAAGTGCCCTACCATCAGAATCGTAGGTTATTGCCTTTTCGGTTGACACCAATTCGTATTCAATTTTCAGCCCCTTTCTTGGATTTCCACAAGAGGTTAGCACAAAAGCTGATAAAAGCAGCACGGCTAATAGTGCTATAACGTAACTTAATACTTGCCTTGTTTTTGTCATCATTTAAAACTCCTATTTTTTATAATGTGAATAATGTGTGATTTTATAACCAATACCGTTTTTTATTTCCCAATTTTGTTTATTTTGTTTTGGTTTTTTTGGATGACCAAATTTTATTAAACTCAAGACCAAATGGTTAGACTCAAATTTTAGCAAATTTAAGACTAAATGGTTAGACTCAAATTTTAACAAATTTAAGACTAAATGGTTATGTCTAAATTTTAACAAATTTATCCATAAATTGTCAAAAGAAAATGGCACATTTATATATTTTTTAAATATATAATAAGCCCGACAATTGCTTTTATTTTAGGGCTTTTTGGCAATTTTTTGTTGCGAATTTTTGCAATAAAATAAATAAATAAAACAAAACACAATTTTTAACACAAAAAACACATTTTTTTGCAATTTTTTTGCATATTTTTTTGCAAATGCATGTTTTTATTTTTATTTACTTTTCACCTTGACTTTTTCCCTATTCAGTGTTACAATCTTATTGCATTCACTGGAGGTTTTCATGAATAAAGAATTAAAAGAATATGTTGAGTCAAAAACAGACAAAAGTTACAAAAACAGCGAAATTGGATTTTTGATTGTGAACAAATATAAAATAACCCCTCAAAAATATGTTTTCACAGATTGTGAGGTTTGTTTACTAAAATTTGACAGCGAGCACACAAAAATTGAATCAATCGATGGCAAAAAGGCGGTTGGGAACAATAATCCAGAAAAATTGAGAAACTACAAAAATTCAGTAACAAATGATGGAGAACTTGTTTCCGCACAATTGTGCCTTCACCCATACACACTTAAGGAAATGCTAGAGTTTTATGCGTTAACAAACACAAAAAATAAAAAATTGCCAAACCTAGATAAAGACGTTTTCACACAAAAAGAAAT
This sequence comes from Clostridia bacterium, assembly GCA_016290255.1. Taxonomy (GTDB): domain Bacteria; phylum Bacillota; class Clostridia; order Christensenellales; family UBA1242; genus UBA7584. The sequence continues at coordinate 2,302 of JAEETG010000044.1, read as the reverse complement.
TGAAAATATTTGCTCTGAGGCCAAAAAGATTAATTTTGAAGACACCAAAAAGGCCAATGAAAGGTCTGTAAACTTTGCAAAAAAATAAAATTTGGAAAACAATATGACAAAAGAACAACAAAACAAAGCCCAGGGGCAATATTACTTAATCAAAGATTATGTTGTTGGGTTCACATATATAGCCGATGAAAAAAGCACAAACATTTTGTTTGGTGGAATGAAGGAAGAAAGACTTTTGAATCTAGACTATTTAACAACAATGGGGCTCAGCCAAAAACTTGTTTATGGATCAAAAGAACAAAACACAATTTTGGTTGTTAGAGATAGCCACATATATAACAAAAAAGGAAACACACAAGCACTCAAAAGAGCAATAATGAACTATTATGTTGAAGAGTCTCAAGGCCTTAAGCCACAAACACGCGAAAAAACACCAGATGAAATTGAGAACGCAACACCAATTCGCCTTGTTGGAATATCAAAAACCTTAAAGCAAGCAATTGATGATTATGAAAAAATAAGAGAAAACCTTGAACAAAATGGAACCAAAGAAATTGAAGAAAAGGAAAGGGTGTTCATAAAATACCCACACTCCACCACTCCAAAAAACTTTGGCGGAAAAGTTGTTAAAACAAACAACACAACAAGAGAATTTATATAAAAAAGCGCAGTTTAGTTGCTGCACTTTTTTGTTTGTTTATTTTTTAATTTGCAAAAATTTGGGCGCTAAATGTTAAAATTTTGCATTAAAACACCAATTTTTTTGCAACATAGTTCATAATTTCATCAATTTTGATTCTTTCTTGTTTCATTGTGTCGCGGTCACGAATTGTCACACAACCATCATTTAAGGTGTCGAAATCAACAGTTACGCAATATGGCGTTCCAATCTCATCTTGGCGGCGATAACGCTTTCCAATTGAACCCGCTTCATCATATGAACACATAAAGAAGTTTGTTAAGTTCTTATAGATTTCTTTTGCCTTTTCAGACAAGTTCTTTTGAAGAGGAAGAACACAAACTTTGTAGGCAGAAAGGTTTGGGTTTAGTTTCAAAACAATTCTGGTGTCTCCGCCTTCCAGTTCTTCTTCGGTGTAAGCATCGCACAAAAGAGCAAGTGCCAAACGGTCACAACCAATTGTGTGTTCAACAACTGTTGGAATGAAAGTTTCGTTTGTGTATGGGTCCGTGTATTCCATGCATTTTCCACTAAACTCTTGGTGACGGCTTAGGTCCCAAGTTCCTCTTAGGTGGGTTCCACTCATTTCGTCCCAACCAAATGGGAATTTATATTGAACATCGCACGCTGCTTTTGCATAGTGCGCAAGTTTGTCGTGGTCTTTGAATCGAAGTTTTTCTCTATCCATTCCAAGGTCAACAAAGAATTTCATTGCAAAATCTTTGTAGAACTCATATTTTGCCATTGCATCTTTTTCGTGGCAGAAAAGTTGGTGTTCCATTTGTTCAAACTCAATTGTTCTAAAGGTGAAGTTTCCCGGTGTTATTTCATTTCTAAATGCTTTTCCAATGTTTGCAACACCAAAAGGAATTTTTGCTCTTGTTGTTCTTTGAAGATTCAAAAAGTTTATGTATTCACCTTGTGCGGTTTCTGGGCGCAAAAAGATTTTTGACTGCTTTCCTTCACTAACCCCACGGCTTGTTTCAAACATCAAGTTAAAGTTTCTGATTTCAGTGAAGTTGAGTTTCCCACAATTTGGGCACTTTATGTTGTGTTTAACAATATAATCATAAAGTTCTTCTTTGCTCATTGCATCTGGGTTAACATCAAAGTTGTTTGTTTTTCTTTGATATTCTTCAATCAATTTGTCTGCTCTGTGGCGAGTTTTACACTCCTTGCAGTCCATTAGTGGGTCAGAAAATGATGCAAGGTGACCACTTGCTTCCCAAACTGTTGGGTTCATAAGGATTGATGTGTCGATTCCAAAACTGTTTTCGCTTTGTTGAACACATCTTTTCCACCAAAGTTTTTTAATGTTGTTTTTTAGTTCAATTCCAACAGGACCATAGTCCCAAGTGTTTCCCATTCCTCCGTAGATTTCACTACCTTGAAACACGATTCCAGTTCGCTTACAAAAAGAAGCGAGCTTGTCCATTGTTAATTCACTCATAAAAAATACCTCCATATCGCATAGGAACAAAAAAGCCCTATGCAAAAAAATAAATTCTTGCATAGGGACGATTGTTTTAAACCGCGGTTCCACCCTATTGCGCGAATAAATCGCACACTTTTATAAATGTCCTTTTGGTTTTGGACTAACCCGCTCTGGAATTGCCGGTTCCT
>JAEETG010000043.1 GCA_016290255.1 Clostridia bacterium | reverse complement strand
TTCAAAAATCATATTTCCAAGCAGTTAAACTAAAAGATGATGACCAAGTTGTGTCTATTTGTTTTGATGAGCCAAACACAGACATGATTTTTGTAACAAAAGATGGGCAAGTTTTGTTTGCTAAAAAAGATGATGTTCCAATTCAAGGAAGAATCAGTGGTGGAGTTAGGGGAATTAACCTAAACGACAAAGACAAGGTGGTTTATGGAACTGTTTGCAATGATGATGGAGAACTTGTTGTTGTAACTCAAAAAGCAATGGCAAAACGTGTTCCAGTTGCTCAAATAGACAAATTGCCAAGATATAGAAAAGGGGTGAGGATTGTTCTTCTTGCTCCAAAAGATAAAGTTATTTTTGCGGAGAGAATCACTCTTCCAGTTGAAATTGTGTTTGAATATAGTTCAACTTGCATGATTAATAGTGAAGATATTGTTGTTGAAGCAAGAACAACAAAGGGCAAAAAACTTAAAGGAATTGACGAACTTACATGCGTTTGCGAATCAAAATAAAAGGATTTAATCCTTTTATTTTTTTATTTTGTCAAATTTTTGGCTTTTTGGCGAACTATATATTAAAAAAATTGTTTGATTTATAATATATTTGTGATATAATATAGTATATGAAAAAGGAAAAAGCGCATTACTCAAGGAAAAAGGGAGTTACTCCAGCTAGAATTGAAACAGACTATAAAACCGGATTAAAGCCTGTTGATGTTTTAGAACGCAAACAAATGGGATATGACAACCCTGAGAGCAATAAAAAAAGCACCAGTGTTTGGGGCATTATTGCTTCAGAGTTTTTTACTTATTTCAACATGATTTTCTTGGCTATTGCAATTGTTTTAATATCAATTGGAGCCTACAAAGATTTAACCTTTTTGGTTGTTGTTATTGCAAACTTTTTGATTGGAGTTATTCAAAGGCTAAAATCCAAAAGAGTTGTTGACAAATTGTCGCTTGTGATGGCTTCAAAAACAAAGGTTGTGCGTGATGGAAAAGAAGAAGAAATATTCACCACAGATATTGTTCTGGATGATGTGATAATCCTTAAAAACGGTCAACAAATTGCTTGTGATGCTGTTGTTTTGAAAGGGGAGTTAAGAGTTAATGAATCTCTTCTAACTGGTGAAAGTGTGCCAGTTATCAAAAAGCCTGGTGACACAGTTTTGTCGGGAAGTTTTGTTGTTAGTGGAACAGCCTATGTTAGGGCAGACAAAGTTGGGCAAGACACTTTTGTTTTGAAACTCACTAGCCAAGCAAAGAAATATAAAAAGCCTAACTCAATGATTTTGAACACACTGAAGAGAATTATTAAAGTTATTGGTGTTATCATAATTCCAATTGCCTTGTTGTTGTTCTCAAGGTCATCAAACCCAGAATTATATAATAGGCTAACCAGCACGTCTGGTGCTGTTGTTGGAATGATTCCATCGGGACTATTTTTGTTAACATCAACAGCTCTTGTTGTTTCTGTTATCAGGCTTGCGAAACGAAAAATACTTGTTCAAGACCTATATTGTATTGAAATGCTTGCAAGAGTTAATGTTGTTTGTATGGATAAAACAGGAACAATAACTGATGGTTCAATGAAGCTAAAAGATTTGGTTGTTTTGAGCGAAAAAACCAACAAGCAAGAGTTAACTGACATCATAAAATCCATGTTTTATTATCTTGACGGTGACAACGACACATCGCTTGCACTGAAGAAAGTGTTTGAACCAAAAGGAATTTATAAGCAAAAGAACCACTTCAACTTTAGTTCTGAAACAAAGTTTTCTTGTGTTAACTTTGAAAAAATGGGCGCTTGCTTCATGGGAGCTCCAGAAATGCTTCTAGACAAAAAGAAAGATGTTTTAGTTTTGAAAGAAGTTCAAAAATATGCTTCCTACGGCTTTAGAGTTATGGTTGTTTGTAACAGAAAATTAGACTATAACGGAAAAGGAAAAGCAGAAAATGTTGTTCCACTTGGGCTTATTCTTCTTGAAGACAATGTAAGGCAAGACGCAATCGACACAATCAAATTCTTTAATGAAAACAGTGTTGGTGTTAAAGTTATTTCTGGAGATAACCCAATCACAGTTAGTGAAGTTGCGCAAAGAGCAGGAATACCTGGTGCTGAAAAATATATTAGTTTGGAAGGGTTAACTGACGAAGAAGTTGTTAAGGTTGCCAGTGACTATACAGTTTTTGGCCGTGTTGTTCCACATCAAAAGAAACTTTTGATTCAGGCTCTAAAACTTGGCGGCGACACAGTTGCCATGATTGGTGATGGTGTTAATGACATTTTGGCACTAAAAGAGGCAGACTGTTCAATTGCAATTGGTGGGGGAGCAGATGCCGCAAGAAGAGTGTCTCAACTCATTTTAACAGATTCAAATTTCTGTTCAATGCAAAACGTTGTTGCTGAAGGAAGAAGGGTGACAAACAACATAAGAATTTCCACTCCCCTATTTTTGACAAAAACAATGTTTTCTGTTGTTTTCTCAATCTTTTGTATCTTCTTTGGATTCCCATATCCATATAGCCCAGGGCAGATGATACTTATGGAATATTTTGCAATTGGGCTTCCAAGTTTCTTCTTGGCACTTCAGCCAAACAAGGACCCAATCAAGAAGGGTTTTTTGCGAAATATTTTGCTCAAATCGGCTATCGGTGCGTTTGTTGATTTAGCGATTGCAATCTTTTTGTACACCACGAAGAGTTTCACGCACCTAACTGAATATGAAATTCACTCAATAATTATTATTGCCATAACGCTAAATGCGTTGGTTGTTATTGGGCGCGTGTCTTGGCCATTCAATGTTTATCGTGGTGTTTTGCTGTTCTGTGTTTCAGGGCTTGTTCTGGCAGGATTTTTGCTATTTTCAAACATATACGGCACAGCAATTTTGGATGGCACACCATTTTATAACCTTCTTCAAATCAACAGGCTTTCAGCAAATGGATATAAGTGGTTATACATTTCTCTTGCTTCAATTCCAGTTCTGCTTTTGGTTGCCTTGCTGTTTGAACAAGTTATCAACAACATTGTGTATAAAAGAAGAAGAAGGATTGCTCTTCGAGACTACTTACAATAAAAAAACATATTGGTTTTCCAATATGTTTTTATATTTTTGGTTTAAAGTTTTCAAAAATAATGTTGTCGGCGTGCTTCACAACTTGCATATATTCATCTTGGCTTTT
>JAEETG010000042.1 GCA_016290255.1 Clostridia bacterium | reverse complement strand
GAAAACCAAACCATGGGAAATGGAGAACTTGATGGAAACACTGGTCATTGGGAATTTGCGAACAAAAGTGAACTTATAAATTTTGTTGCAACAGATGGAGTAACAGTTGATGAAGCAAACATTTTGGAACCAGCAAGCGAAGTGGGGGCCGGAAACACAAAATATGCAGTTTTAAAATTTGTTTATGACAGCGACAATTTCCAAGACGCATATTTCTTGGTGAAAGCCGACATCAGCCGTGGAGTGGTTGTTCTTCCAGATTCTTTTTGGATTGGGCTTTCAAATGATAGCACAGAATATCTAACATATTTTAGCGATGAGCAAACAATGAACTTTGCTTATTCAGAAAACATCAACTATTATGCATCATATTTTGACGTAGCCCCAGCGGTTATGAATGGGCTAAATGGAGTGACAACATTCACAATGAAGGATTCTTCAAGATATAGATTTACAGAATCTCCATCTCTTTCTGATAAACTTGGAACACTGGAAAACAACTATATAAATCTTAGCATAAATGATGAAAGCGGAGTGTGTGATCTTTCTTGGAAATTGAATGTGCTTGTTGTGAATCAAGCAAAATCATATGAAATAACAAGTGTTAAAGAAATGAGTGGCGATGTTGCTGTTTCAGGTGATGCAAAAGTTGTGATAACAAGCAGCACATCGTCAGAAATCCCAAACATAAATCTTGCGGACATGTTTGAATATAAACTTGGTGGAGTCGCTGTTGCAACGGAAAAACTTGAAACAAATGGAAAAGTTGCCAAAATAACAACAACAATTTCTTCATTCACTGATGGTGTTGCGGAAGTTATTGCAAATGCAACGGTTAAAAATGCTTTTCGTGATAAGGTTAAAATCAGTGTTTCAATGAACAGACTAGACACTTTGGACCACACTGTTTCAATCAAAAAATTTGAACCACAATCCAAAACAATAGATGGTATTGGAGTGCAAGAATATTTTGGCGTGACACTCAATTCCATAAAAAATTTGGCTCATATGAAAGACTTAAACAACTATTATAACATTGTGTGGAAAATTGGTGGTGCCGCCTTTAATGAAAATCAATCAATCGATGCAAGTGTTTTGGTTGCTGATTTCACTCCTGTTAACAGTTTCTTTGTGGAAGATTTTGATAACGAAAACTATAAATACACTCTAAGTTATGATGAAGCTAACAGCCAGCTTAAATTTGAGAAAAAAGAAAGAGAAATTATGGTTTCAGCAACTTGGGATGAAAACTACACAGTTTTAAGTTCATCAGCTGGCGTTGTGACTCAAATTAAAATCACAATAACATTTTCATCAAATAAACCACTAACATTGAGTGACATGTTGCAAGTTTATCAAGACACAGAACTTGATGATGAAAACAATAATCCACTAGATTACGCAGAAATTGCATCCACATCTTTTGTTGGCAACACACTTGAAATTATTGTTAATGTGAAGAGTTTTATGGATGATGGGCAAGGAAATGAATTTTCGTTTATTACAATCTATTTAGCAAAGAAAAGTGGCTATGATAGATATGTCATTAATCAAATGAGCAATGGTTATATAATTGATAAGAATGCATAACTTAAAAAAGGTTCAACAAATAAGTTGAACTTTTTTGTTTGTGTTTTTTCAGTTTTTTGGTATAATAACACGGAAAGGAGATGCAAATATGGAAAAAGCAAAAGTATATTTCACAAAAGATTTGTCGAGTGAATCACTAATAAAAATGTTTAAGATATTAGATAAAGAACTAAAAGGGAGTGTTGCCATCAAACTTCACACCGGAGAAAGGGGAAATCAAAACTTTCTAACACCAGAATATGTGAAGCCTCTTGTTGATTTTGCTGGCGGAACTGTTGTTGAGTGCAACACTGCATATGAAGGAGCAAGAAACAGCACAGAAAAGCACAAAAAACTCATCAAAGAGCGTGGGTGGAGTGATTTTAAGTTTGATTTAATGGATGAAAATGATGATGACCTAGAACTAAAAATTAAGAACCATTTGGTGATAGACAAAAACTATGTTGGCTCTCACATAAAAAACTATGACTCAATGCTTGTTCTGTCACATTTTAAAGGTCACCCAATGGGTGGATTTGGAGGAGCACTAAAGCAACTTTCAATTGGTTGCGCTTCAAGTCGTGGAAAAACATATATTCACAGCGCGGGAAGAGAACTTGACCAAACAAAACTTTGGGACAATTTGCCCAAACACGATTTGTTTTTGGAAAGCATGGCAGATGCAGCATCTTCTGTTGTGGATTTTTTCAATGGAAATATGGCTTTTGTGAATGTTATGAAAAACTTGTCTGTGGATTGTGACTGCTGTGAAATTGCAGAAGACCCTTGTATGAAAGATATTGGAATTCTTTCATCACTAGACCCCGTGGCCCTAGACAGAGCTTGTTTGGATTTGATATATAAATCAAAAGATAAGGGAAGAGACCATTTTGTTGAAAGAGTGGAATCAAGGCATGGCGCTCACACCATTGAATCAGCCGAAAAGCTTGGCTTTGGCACAACAAATTATGAACTTATTGAAGTGGAGTAATTAAAAAGAATCTCGAAAAGAGATTCTTTTTTATAGTCCTGTGTTTTTCAGTTCGCCATTAATCCATTTCATAATAACAGACACGCAGTAGGCCATTTCATCATCATTTAGTTCTTTGTCTTTTTCAATTTTGTGCCATTTTTTTAGGCAATCTCTGCAGCATGTGGCTGTTGCGTGTTGTGCAACAAAAACAGGGTGACCTTTCATTGGAGTTTGTTTTCCGTCGTTTGGAATAACTTTTGGTTTGAGCCTTTTTTCAAGCATTTCTCTTGCGTGCCTTTCAATGGTTTCAATCCCTTTTTCTTGAATATAAATTATATCTTTTGAACTTAGGTGAAATCTGTTTCGAAAAACAGAGTTTTTTAATGCACTAAGCCTTTCATCAATATTTTTCATTATAATTTTCTCCCACAAAATATTATAATTGTTTTTCAAAAAAATGTATAGCAAAAACAAAAAAAAGAGATAATTCATCTCTTTTTATTTTTTGAATGCTTTAACCAAATCTTTAATAACTCCATCATAATATTTAATTTCTTTTCCATCTTTAAGTGATTGCAAAACTGAAGATTGATATGAGTTAAAGTTATCACTTGTCATTTTTTCAATAACATAATCAAGCATTGTTTCACTGTTTGTTTCATTGTTGTTGAGTG
>JAEETG010000041.1 GCA_016290255.1 Clostridia bacterium | reverse complement strand
GTCGATGTCTTCTTTGTCTCTTGCGTATATAACTTTTATCCCATCAGGATATTCATATAAAATGCTGCCATTTGCGAGCTTTGTTATCCTTTTTTTATATTCCATTTTTTCACCCCATTTCTTTTTTTATTATAACACAAACAGCCCAAAATGTCAATATACAAAAAAATGGGCAAATCGCCCATTTTGTCTGGAGCTGATGGCGGGATTCGAACCCGCGACCTATTGATTACGAATCAATTGCTCTACCAACTGAGCCACATCAGCATACGCTAAATGATAACACAAAAGGCAAAATTTTACAACTAAATCGCAAAAATTTGTTTTTTTGTTTTACTTTTTTGACATTAAATGCTATCATTTTTGTATGTTTGAAAACTTTAGAATATTAAAAAATTGGTGGAAAATGGCAAGGCCCAACAAAAAACTTTTTGGGCTATCTTCTCTGTTTATGATTCTTTCCTACACTTGTGTTATTGTTTCACCACTATTTGCTGCAAAAGTTATTATTGCAATTAACGGCTCGGACTGGTGGGGGGCGGTTTTATACCTCTCTGTTGTGTTTGGCCTTCTCCTCCTTGAAAGACTTTTTTGGCACCTAAACTATGTTGTGTTCGCAAAACTTGTTGGAAGTGTTTATGTGAGACTCAACAAAGAATTTGTTGAAAAAATGTATAAATCAAAAAACTCCAACTTCAAAAAAACTCCTAAAGAAAAACTTTTGAACATTCTTCACACAGAAATTTATAACCTTGGTGACACCGCAGATAACGCAGCGATGACCATTGGAAAAATCTTTATGCTTGTTGTGACTGTTATTATCATCTTCACAATCAATGTTTGGGTTGGACTTGCGGTTATTGTGTGTGACATATTCAACTTTCTTCTCTTAAACCATTTGGAAAACAAAAGGGCAAAAAAGCAACGCACAATTCGTGAAGACATTGATGACCAATATAGCCTATTTTCGGAAATTGTTGACTCAAGAGAAATGGTTAACGACTTGAACCTTGCAAGAAAACTTAAGAAAAAATATTCAAATCACCTAAGCGGATATGTTATGGACTTGCACAAAAAGACCATGGCGGATTCATCAATCAAACACGGCTTCTACATTTTCTATAACTTTATGATATTCATCTTAACGCTTGGTTCTGTGTTCCTAACATCACGTGGAGCTCTTTCAATTGAGACATACTTTATTATCATTCCTTATATCACATCTGGAATTGAAACCACAAACTCGGTGTTTGAGTTTATGCCATATCTAAAGAACTCTTCAATCTATGTGCAAAGAGTTAAGAGCGTTTTGAGTTTCACCGAAAAACCAGATTTGGAATTTGGTGACATCGATAACGACAACATTATTGGATTTGTTGACTTTGAAAATGTTGCTTACAAAGGTGATAAAGAGGGAAACCCTGCAGTTAAAAATATTGACCTTAGAATTAATGCCATGCAAACAACTCTCATTTTGGGTGCAAAGAAAAGCGGAAAACGAACGCTGTTTAGGCTGCTTCATAGGGAAATTATTCCAAACAAGGGTGAAATCAGCATGGACGGACTGAACATTTTGAAATATTCAAAGAAAACCTACACCACAAACTTCAACTACCTAAGCACTCACCCAACCTTTTTTGATAACTCAATTTTGTATAACCTAAAAATGGTTAACAAAAACAAAAGTGAAATCATTAATGTTTTGGATAAGTTAAACTTGCTTAACTACATTAACTCTCTTCCAAACAAAATCTACACAAATGTTTTAACTCTTCCTTTTGACAAACAATATCTCATTGCATTTGCAAGAACTCTTTTAACAAAAGCAGAAATCATTGCATTATATGAATTCCCAAGCAGCCTTGCATTTGATGAAAAACAAAACCTACTAAATATTATTCACACTCTTCACAAAAAGAGAACAATCATAATTTTCTCTGCTGATGAAAACTATGCAAGCATTTGCGACAAAATTGTCACTATGGAAAAAGGTGAAATCACACATATTACAAGAACAAACTTAAAAGATGAATAAAAGCCAAAAATTTGGCTTTTTTCTTTTGTTTTGTTGATTGTTGAATACTTTATTGAAAACTTTGTTAAAAACAAAAAAAGTGGCTAAAAACCACTTTTTTTATTTGTTATTATTCTTTTTTGTCATCGCTTTTCTTGTCGGTTAATTTAACTGTTTGTTTTGACTTTGATGGTTTTGCAAACAAGAAGATGATAACTCCAAGAGCAACAAGGATAACAACGATTAGAACTGTTCCCCAAACTGTTGTTGAAGATGCTGTTTTTCCTTGGCTATTATTTGAAACTGAGAATGAAACTTTCTCGGTTGGTGCGCTGTAACCAGCTGCATCTTTCACATCAAATGAAACAACATATGTTCCATAATCATCAACTATGAATGAAACTTTTTCTGGATCTGTTGTGTCGATGTCGATTGCCTCTCCGTCACGTGTTACAGTCACTTTAACATCGCTGTATGTTAGTGTGCTAACATCATCAATAATCTTTAGGTCTTTCAAGTTGATTGAAACAGTGTTTCCTTTTTGATAGCTTGCGCTTTCAACTGCTGATTTAACTGTTTCTGCATTGATTTCTGGTGGTGTTACGTCACCAACAACGATTGTGAATGTTTTTGTTTCTGTGTTTCCATTGTTGTCTGTTGCTGAGTATGTTAATGTTACTGTTCCATTTCCACCAGCTTTGAAGTAACCATAGTAGTCTGTTTCTGGAGCCAATGTGTATTCAACTTCGCCAATTGTTACTTTGTTGTTAACAAATGTGTAGGTTGTTGTTCCGTCATTAAGTGTGCCTGCTGCAGCATCATATGTGTATTCCTTGTCACCAATTTTAACTTTTTCGTTTCCAATGTATAGAACATCTGTTGCTGTTGTTAGTTTTCCGTTGATAACAATCATGTCAACATCTTTTGATGATGTGCTGTATCTTGCTGTGATTTTCAAGCTGTCTTCTTGAATTCCTGCAAGGTCCCAAACTTTTGTTACATCTGCAATTTTAACCATGTTGTCATATGTTCCAGTTTTTGAACTGTCATATGGAACAACATCGTCAATTAGTGTTTCGTTAACATAAATTGTTGGTTTTGTTTCATCTTTAACTGTGAAACTTACTGTGCTTGGGTGTTTTTCTCCCTCTAGGCCAAAGTTTCTGTCAAAGTCTGCGGCATTTGTCCAGTGTCCAACTGCCCAATAGTTGATTGTTACGCTTCCGTTTTGACCAGCTTTGATGATGCTTTCGTCATCTGTTAGGCTGTAGTCACCAATAATTTGACACAAAATTGCACAACCTTCAGCAGCTGCTGTTTGTGCTGCTGTTCTAATTTCAGCATCTGTTGCTGTTGAAGAAATTCCTGTGATGAGTTTGCAGTCATCTGTTACGTCTTCACTGCCAGCATCTGTTTGAAGAGTTACGGTTAGGTTTCTTAGGTTGATTTCGTTGCCAAATTCATATTTTGATTCAAATGAACCAAGGTTTATGATTGTTGTTTCTGGTCCAATAACTTTGAACACAAAACTCTTAACTGCTTTGTTTCCTGAAAGGTCCTTTGCAACATAGTTTACAACATAGTCTCCACTTCTTGAAACAACAAACTCTTCTCCGCCACAAAGAACAACTTGTGCGTCATTTCCTGAGTTTAGTGTGCGTTCAAACACTTTGTTTGAATCAACTTTTGCTGTGATTTTAACTTCTAGGTTTTTGTTTGCACCTGTGAATGTTATTGCTGGAAGAACAACTGTTGTTCCAGAATAAACTGGGTCCAATGTGTCTGCCTCAACTGTTCCTATTGACCAACTTGAATCAAAGTTGAAATTTCCTGCTGTTGGAACAGAGCTTGTTGAAATCACTTTCACAACAACTGTTTTTTGTTGTTCATCGAAAAGGCCATAGTCATCTGTTGCTTTTGCTTTGATGATAACAGATGTTCCATTTTCAATGCCTGCTGTTGAAAATTCATAATATCCATTTTCATCAGCATAAATTGTTTGAGCCTCAGCATCGCCAACTTTTGCTGTTACTTCAACATTTAGTCTGTCATCAGCAGCTTTTGAACTTGTTGCTGATTCTGTGTCTTGTGCAGAAACTTTGAATTTC
>JAEETG010000040.1 GCA_016290255.1 Clostridia bacterium | reverse complement strand
ATTACATAAAATATTTGGAAAGCATCGGAGCTGACGCAATCATTGTTAGTGATGCAGGAATTTTGACTCTTGCAAAACAGGTTGCACCAAACCTTGATGTTCACTTGTCAACGCAGGCTTCTGCATCAAACAAATATTCAGCAAAGTTTTGGGCTGATGCAGGTGCAAAAAGAATAATTCTTGCCAGAGAATTATCACTCAAAGAAATTAAAGAGATAAGAGATTATCTTCCAAAAGACATTGAACTTGAGGCCTTTTGTCACGGAGCAATGTGCATAAGTTATTCGGGAAGATGTTTGCTTTCAAATTATCTAACAGGAAGAGACAGCAACCGTGGGCAGTGCGTTCAGGCTTGCCGTTGGGAGTACAAAATTCAAGAAATTTCAAGAACAGGTGATGGACTTGAAATTCAGGAAGACAACCGTGGAACATACATCTTAAACAGCAAAGACCTCTGCATGATTGAACACCTAGACGAAATGCTTGATGCGGGAATCACAAGTTTTAAGATTGAAGGAAGAATGAAATCCCCATTTTATGTTGCAACCGTTGTTAACGCATATAAAAGAGCATTTGAATATCTAAAACAAGACAAAAAGTTAAACAAAGAAAAAGCAAAAGAACTCAAAAAAGAATTAGAAAACTGCAGCCACAGAAAGTTCACAACAGGTTTTTGCTTGGGCGAATATGACAGAGAGTGTTTGGAAAGCAGTTTGCCAGTTAGTTCAAGTGAGTTTGTTGCAATTGTAACAAAAAACACTCAAGATGGCTTTTGTGAAATTGAACAAAGAAACAGGTTTAAAGTGGGGGACGAACTGGAAGTGCTGTCTCCAACAGACACATTTTTGAAGAAAGTTAAAATTGAAGAAATGTATGATGAAAAGGGCGAAAAGATTGAAGATGCCTTAAAAGTTCAACAAAGAATAAAATTAAAAACAAACCTCAAACTTTGTGAAAATGACATCCTGAGAAGAGTGAAATAAAAAGAACCAAAAATTTGGTTCTTTTTTATATAAATTCAGTTTTAACATAAATATTATTTTTGTTTGGCTTTTTTTGAGTTAACAGTGAATAAAGCATTTCACACTTGTTGTCAATTTCGTTTAACTCTTTTGCAAGTTTATTTGTTTTCAAAATTGCATCTGCATCAGTTTTTCTTAAAATGATTTTTGAGCTTGATTTTTGGGCTTCTTGCATAAGCCTTTTATTCTTTTTGATTATAACAACTTTTAGGTATGGAATAGCCTTTCTTTTAAGGGTGTTTTCAACAACTTTTTTGTCTATTTTCAAAGCATAAGAAAGCATAATTCTTTCAATTCTGTTTTTGCCATAACGCTTGCTTGTTGCTTTTGTTAAAAAATCTTGATAGTTTGTGCTATTTAGTGCTTCATTAAATATTTTTTTGTCCAATCCTTCGCTGATGTCAATGATGTTTTTCATATCGAAATCATTTAGCCGAGTGCTTAGGAGTTTTATGTTTTCAAAAAGAGCAATATTTGGAAAATTTTGTTTCTGTTGTGCCTTTGTAAACACTTCATATCCAAAATTGCCCAGCATATCTTTTGCCTCATTTAGTTTTCCATTGTGGCAAAGCGTTCTAATTTCGGTTGCACTACCTTTTTCGCGTTTAAAGGTTATTGGAATAATTTTTGAGTTTTCCTTTAACAAAACTTTAGTGTATTCAACGGCCAAAATGTTGTTTGGAAGTGTTAGGAGTGTTTTTGTTGTTTTTGGGTCTGAAAACTTGAAAAGATTATTGTCAACAACTTCTTCCAATGCTTTTTGCTTGCAAATGTTTAGTGAGTAGCCCTCTTGAAGATATTTTTTTAAAGATTCTTTAAAGCATTTTGGTTCGTCAATCAAAAATTTTGCAAGTTCCAAAATTGGCGTAATTTTTCCGCATTCACTTCCAAAAACTAGGTGAGTGATGTGAGGGAAAGATAAAACAGCCTTAACAGTAAGGCTAGCAAACATTTCGGCGTTTAAAATGGTTAAAGCATTTGGGATTTCAAAAACGGCATCAAAACCGCCATTGATTGCCATTTGAGCCCTAAATTGCTTGTCGATGATGGCTGGCTCACCACGTTCACTAAAGTTTTGCCCCATAAAACAAAAGAAAAAGTCTGCACCAGTTTCTTTTTTGGCTCTTTCAACAATCTTTTTGTGTCCCATGTGAAATGGGTTGAATTCAGCAATCATCGCACAAATTTTCATAATTCACCTCAAAAAAATCATAGCAAAAAAAATGGCTAAAAGCAATTAAATAGTGGCAAAAACCAAAATAACAACTTTTTTTATTTTATTATTATGAAAAATTATTGACAAAACACAAAATATAATATATACTTAACCTGTAAAATTTTTACATATAAATATTATTTTTGGAGGTCAAACCTATGGCAACGCCTAAATCAAGAACCTCTAAAGCAAGAAAACATTCAAGATTTGCAAATTGGAAAATTTCTGGACCATCAATTTCAGAATGCCCAAGATGCCACGAACCAAAACTTAACCACAGAGTATGTAAAAAGTGTGGTTACTATGATGGAAAAGAAATTCTTGCTCAAGAGAAACAGAAGAAAGAAGAAGAGAAATAATCTCTTCTTTTTTTTGTTAAAATGCGTGAAAACACGCCATTTTGCTTGCTTTAACTGGCCGGTTATGGTAAACTTAAACCATAAATTATAAACGCGGTGGAAATGATTATGAAAATTTTAGTTGATGCATTTGGCGGCGACAACGCACCAGAAGAAATTGTTAATGCAAGTTTGCTTGCTCTTTTCAAACACAAGGACTTGAAAATCACTTTGGTAGGAAAGGCTGAGATAATCCAAGATAACTTGGTTGGGAAAAAATATGATCAGGCAAGGCTAGATATAATTGATGCAAGAGAGGTTATTGGCTGTGACGAAGCCCCAGTTGAAGCAATTCGAACAAAAAAAGATAGTTCAATTGTGAGGGCAATAGAAGAACTAAAGGCAAAACCAGATGAATATTCTGCCTTTGTGTCTGCTGGAAGCACAGGAGCACTTTTATCCGCTGCAGTGTTGAAACTTGGAAGAATCAAAGGAATCAACAGGCCAGTTTTGGCACCTGTTCTTCCAACAGCAAAAGGAACTCCTGCCATTTTGGTTGATAGTGGAGCAAATATGGATGCAAAACCAATCAACTTGGTTCAATTTGCAATGCTTGCTCACGTTTATATGAACAAAGTTTTAGGGGTTCAAAAACCAAGAGTTGCTCTTTTAAATGTTGGAGTTGAAGAGGCAAAAGGAAATGAACTAACCAAAGAAGTTTATCCGCTTTTGAAACAACTTCCAATAAATTTTGTTGGAAACATGGAAGCAAGAGAGTTTTTAAGTGGGGATTATGATATAATTGTTGCAGATGGGTTTAGCGGAAATGTTTTGCTCAAATCAACAGAGGGGGCACTCAAAATGCTCATGAATGAAATAAAGAGTGCAATCATGAGTGGATTTTTGTCCAAAATTGGTGGTCTTTTGATGAAAAGCAAAATAAAAGACCTTAAGAAAAAATTTGACTATGAGGGATTTGGCGGTTCTGTTTTGTTGGGAACAAAAGGTGTTGTGATAAAAGCACACGGTTCAACAAAAGCAAAAGGATTTTTGGCTGCAATTGAACAAGCAATGGCTGTTGGACAAAGCAACATCTTGTCAGTGATTGAAAAAGAATTTGAAAACATGCAAAGCATGGATCACTTGCAAGAAAAGGCTGAAACCGACAAAGTGTTAACTAAAGCGGTGCAAACAGAAATAAAACAACAAAACGAGGCATAAAAAAATGATTGAGAAAACAAAAATAACGCCTCCTTTTGCTGAAATAGAAAAGAAGCTTGGTTATCAGTTTTCAGACAAATCTCTTTTGGAAACAGCGCTCACTCACACAACTTTTGCAAACACCTATGGTTGCGAGAGCAATCAAAGGCTGGAGTTTTTGGGTGACGCTGTTTTGGGGGTTACTGTTGCTGAGTTTTTATACAAAAATTTTGGTGAACGCGAAGGCGTTTTGAGCAAGATGCGAAGCAATCTTGTTGATGAAGAAAACTTGTCAAAGGTGATAGACAAAATGCGCCTAAAAGAATATTTGCGTGTGGCTGAGGGCGGAAGTGATGAACTAAGAAACCTTCACAGCGTTAAAGCAGATTTGTTCGAAGCCATTTTGGGTGCAATATTTTTGGATTCCAACTTTCACACCGCTTGTGGGTGGTGTCTAAACAAACTTGGAATAGACAAAAATAACGCAAAAAAGAAAGTTGTTGCAACAAAGGACTATAAGTCCATGCTTCAAGAAGCAATGCAACATGCTGGCAAAAAAGTTTCTTACAAACTTATAAAACAAGAGGGAAAACCTCACGAACGGGAATATACCATCCAAATTGTCATCAGTGGTGAAGTGGGAGCAATTGCAACCAGCACATCAAAAAAGGTGGCAGAAATGGAAGTGGCGAAAAAAACATTAAAAGATAAGGGGTTAATATGAGTTTCAAACGATTGGAAGTGAGTGGTTTTAAATCATTTGCGGATAAACTTAAGGTTGATTTCAACCCAGGAATAACAGCAATAGTTGGACCAAACGGTTGTGGAAAAAGTAATGTTGGTGACGCAATTCGTTGGGTGCTTGGAGAACAAAGCGCCAAGAACCTAAGAGGTTCAAATATGCAAGATGTCATCTTTAAAGGAAGTCAAAACAGAAAGGGGCTTTCTTTTTGTGAAGTTTCACTTGTTTTCGACAACGCTCAAAAACTTTTTAACACCGATTATGATGAAGTTGTTTTAACAAGAAAACTATACCGTTCTGGTGAAAGAGAATATCAACTTAACAGGTCACCATGCCTTTTAAAAGACATCACAAACCTTTTGCACGACAGCGGAATTGCTCGTGACGGTTATTCAATCATAGGGCAGGGAAAAGTTGAAGAAATCATCAACAGTAAACCTGAAAATAGGCGTGCAATATTTGAAGAAGCTGCTGGAATTGCAAAGTTTAAGATAAGAAAAGAAGAAGCTGAAAGAAAATTAGAGAGATATAAAGACAACATAACAAGAATGCAAGACATCATGAGTGAAATAGAACACAACCTAAAGCCACTCAAAAAACAAGCAGAAGATGCAAAAGTGTATTTAAACCT
>JAEETG010000039.1 GCA_016290255.1 Clostridia bacterium | reverse complement strand
TGCAAGGCTTCAAGAAGGTGTTTTGGGAAATGAGAATTCGTATAAAAACGAAACTTTTAGCAATAGTTTGCTGGAATTTCCACAATACACAAAACCAGCAGAGTTTGAGGGTATGCGTGTTCCAGAGGTTTTGTTAAACGGCAACCACAAAGAAATTGAAAAATGGAGAAAAAAAGAAAGCATAAAAATCACAAGAGAAAGAAGACCAGATTTGATAATTTCAAACATGACTTACAAAACACTAAACAAATCTTTTGCAAAAGAAATTTCGGATTTAACCAATCAAACAATTTTGGAGTGTGAAAGTTCTTTTTATGAAGACGTAAAACCTTTGAAACATTTTGTGAAAGGGGACACGGCAAGATTTGTGGAAGAGAGTTTTGAAAAAGCAACATTTTTTGGTGCTTTTTTTGAAAACAGGCTTATTGGTTTTATAAGAATTTCTTTGGATAAACAAAAAATTCAAGCTTTTTTTGTTGAAAAGAATTTTCAAGAATTTGGCATTGGCACAAAATTGTTTGAATTGGCAAAAGAGTGCTTTGCAAAACATGGGGTGAAAGAAATTATTGTTGATTCTTCGCTGTTTGCTGTGAAAGCTTATGAAAAACTTGGTTTTAAAAAGGTTGGAGCAATTCAAACAACGGCTTATGCTATGAAATATCAAACGATGAAATATAAAATGAAATAAAGGAGAACAAAAATGTTAATTCAATGGTTTCCTGGTCATATGACAAAAGCAATACGTAACATGGAAGAAGACATCAGAGTTGTTGATGTTGTGATTTATGTTTTAGACGCAAGAGCGCCTTATTCTTGCGTTAACCCAGAGTTTGCACGCGTTATTGGAAATAAGCCAATCATTTATGTCCTAAACAAATCAGATCTTGCTGATGATGAACAAACCAAATTATGGCAAAAATATTTCACAACAGAAAACTCTTTGTGTGTTCTTTTGAATTCCACGCAAACAAATTCTTCCAAAGTTTTGCTTTCAAAAATTGAATTTTTGCTCAAGGGCAAAAAGGAAAAATATGACAAGAAAGGTGTTAAAATGGTGGATCGTGCCATGGTTTTGGGTGTTCCAAACAGTGGCAAAAGCACACTTATCAATAACTTTTCAGGGAAATATAAAGCAATCACTGGTGATAAGCCAGGGGTTACAAAAGGAAAACAATGGGTTCGCATTGGCGGAGTTTTTGAACTTTTGGACACTCCTGGAACTTTGTGGCCATCTTTTGAAAACCAAGAAATTGCCAAAAATCTTGCTTTCATTGGCTCTATTCGTGAAGAAGTTTTGGATATTCCCGGCCTTTCTCTTGATTTTATTGAAAAGGTTAAAAAGCTATACCCACAGTTTTTGATTGACAGATATAACATTTCACTCGATGGGGAGCCAATTGAAATTTTGGAAAGAATTTGCGAAAGCAGAAAATTTTTGCTCCGCGGTGGAGATTATGACTATGATAGAGGTAGTCGTGCCATTTTTGATGATTTCAGGAAAGGCCGCCTTGGCAAAATAACTCTTGATAGATTTAGTGATTATAAAATTAAGGAATAAGTTATGTTTGACTTTGAGAATAAATATAAAAGTTTGGGCTATAAATTAATTGCAGGAATGGATGAAGCAGGGCGTGGCCCACTTGCGGGGCCTGTTTGCTGTGCTGCATGCATTATGCCGCTAGATGACATAATAGAGGGGGTTAATGACAGCAAAAAGCTCACAGAAAAGAAAAGGGAAGAGCTTTTCGACAAAATTATTGAAAAAGCAATTGCTTTTAAGATAACTTTTGTTGACGAAAAAATCATTGACGAAATTAACATCTTGGAAGCCACAAAAAAAGGTATGCAAGATGCCATTGGTGGCCTTTATGTGAAACCAGACTTTGTTTTGGTTGATGCAGTGAAAGGATTAAAACTAGATGTTCCATATCTTCCAATCATAAAAGGAGATGCTCTTTCATATAATATTGCTTGTGCTTCAATTTTAGCGAAAGTCAGCCGAGATAGATTAATGCTTGAATTTGACGAAATGTATCCAGAATATAACTTCAAAAAGCACAAGGGCTATGGAACAAAGGAGCATATTGAAAATTTGAAAAAGTTTGGCAAGTGCCCAATTCATAGAAACACTTTTATAAAACATTTTGTAGGATAAAAAATGAACACAAAGATAATTGGTGATGTTGGCGAAAAACAGGCGCAAAAATATTTAAAGAAAAATAAATATAAGATTTTAGAGACAAACTACAAAAACAAAATAGGTGAAATAGACATAATTTGTTTTGATAAAGTTGAAAAACAGCTTGTTTTTGTTGAGGTGAAGGCGAAAAGTTCTGATGAGTTTGGTCTTCCTAGAGAAATGGTTGATGAAAAGAAGCAAAACAAGATAAAACAGGTTGCAACAGCATATTTGATGTCTAAAAATGCTTTGGATATAGATTGCAGGTGTGATGTGATAGAAATTCTTGCTGGAGAGATCACTCAC
>JAEETG010000038.1 GCA_016290255.1 Clostridia bacterium | reverse complement strand
GGGTGGGGCATGCCTTTAATTCTGTTGTTTGCCAAAGAACAGATGAAGTTAGATATGTTGACATCTCATTTGGAATTCATGCAAAGGAACAAAAAATGGGGTGGAAATATGATGACACCAATTGTGATTCTCCAAGAGGGTTCTACATGAAAACCCGTGAAGAAATCGCAGAATCTGAAGGAAGAGAAAGAAAGTATTACAAAACAGACCAAGATATCATAAAAGAAGCGACGAAACAAGCTTTTGTTGCATAAATTTATCCACTTTTCCACAAATAGAAAAAACTTTATCATTTTGGTAAAGTTTTTTATTTTTTTTGTGAACAATAAATTTGAGTAAAACAAAAATTTTGCTTGCAATTTACGAACATATGTTCTATAATATTTTTATATGGTGGTGCAAATGGAAACTTTAAGATGTTATTTTGTGATTGATATGAAATCATTTTTTGCTTCAGTTGAGTGCGTGGAACGAGGGCTTGACGCAATGAAAGCCCGCCTTGTGGTTGCCGACAATTCACGAACTCCAAAGACAATTTGTTTGGCGGTGAGCCCTGCTATGAAAGCTTTGGGTGTGAAAAACAGATGTCGCCTTTTTGAGATTCCAGACAACATAGATTATATAATTGCACAGCCAAGAATGAAAAAGTATATTGAATATTCTTCAAAAATTTATCAGATTTATCTAAAATATATTGATCCAAAAGATATTCATGTTTATTCCATTGATGAATGTTTTTTGGACGTGACAACATATTTAAAGTTATACAAAATAAGAGCCAAAGATTTTGCAAAAAAGCTTATGGATGAAATTATGAATAGTTTGGGAATACCAGCAACGTGTGGCATTGGAACAAACATGTTTTTGGCTAAAATTGCTTTAGATATCACAGCAAAGCACAGCATTGATAGAATTGGTTACCTAACAGAAGAAAAGTTCAAAAAGGAACTTTGGCACCACAAACCAATAACTGATTTTTGGGGGATTTCAACAGGAATTGAAAAAAGACTAAAACAGCATGGAATTGAAGACATGTTTGATTTAGCACATTTTGATGAAGATGCTTTATATAAAGAGTTTGGTGTTAATGCAGAACTTTTGATTGATCACTCAAAAGGTGTGGAAACTTGTTTGATGGAAGATATCAAAAACTATAAAACAAAATCAAAATCTTTTTCAAGTTCGCAAATTTTGCCTTGTGCATATTCAAAAGAAGATGCAAAAATTGTTTTAGACGAAATGATTCAAGAGGGTTGTTATCGCCTTATTTCCAGTCAGGTTATCACTCCACTTTTGCACATTTATATTTCTTTTGAAAATAAGATGGAAGAGGGTGTGAAAGGGGTAAAAAGATTTTCTCCAACAAACTTGCCATCAAAAATAATCCCTGAAGCCCTTAGTCTTTTTGATGAAATTGTGAAAAGCGATGACGTAAGAAGAATTGGTTATTCATTTTCTGACATTATGGATGAAAGCAACAAACAGATTGATTTTTTCACAGATTACACGAAAGAAAACAAAGAAAAAAATTTGATGCAAACAATATTAAAAATAAAAAACAAGTTTGGAAAGAATTCTTTATTGCGTGGAGTTGATTATGTTGACAAAGCAACGCAAAGAGATAGGAACAAACAAATTGGAGGTCACAAAAGTGGAGAGAATTAAAATGCCAAGAGAAAAACGAGCGGCACAATTTGCACCGTTTGATGCATTGAAAGGTTTTTATGATGAACTTATGGAAAGAGAATATGAACAAAATAAAGAAGAAAAAATGGAGCAGAGTGAAGAAGATATTGCTTCATTAACTCAAACAATTTTGTCTTGCAAAAAAGATGATGAACTTTTTGTATCTTATTATGACGAAAGTGACATGCACTATCACACAATTTGTGGAAACGCTAAAATTTTAACAGCAGAAAGAATTGTTGAAATTTATCAAAACAGAAGAAAAATAATGAGCATAAGTTTTGATGATATTCAAAAAATTGAAATAAAAAAAACACTTTAACAATTTGTTAAGGTGTTTTTTCTTGTTAAATGGCAGAACCATCTTGAATTGTCCAAACAAATTCTTGTGCAAAATCTGCACTTGCGTTGTTTGCTTTTCTTTCAACTTTGATTGCAACATACAAATATGCTGTTGAATTTCCCAAAATGTTTGTTGCAGCGATGACTCCGCCTTCTATGTAGTCATTTTCATCAAAACTTGAGTAGATATCAGTTTTTTGTGTGGTTGTTGGCTGAGTGTAGAACATTATTAAATTGTTTAATCCACTTGCTGTTAGTGACACATTAATTGTGTTTGCGCTTTTGTTTTCAAATATATATTCATATATAACATAATCATAATAACCCGTGAGAGTTGTTGAATTTGTTGAAAGCGATTGGTTGTTTGATGATGCTTCGTTAAATGAAACAACTCCGTCCACACCGCCAGTGAAAGCAATTGGTTCATTTGTTTTAAAATATTTGTTTGCTGAAACATCAGCAACAACTGAAGAAGCATTGCAGTTGTATGTTACTCTAATTAAAGAACTAACATGATGGTTTAAACTTGCAAAAGCAAAAACCATTGAAACTGCTATAGCCGCAAGAATTATTGAAAGTGTTGCGAGCAGGGCGATAAGTTTTGTCTTAGATTGCATGATTTCTCCTTTTACTTTAACTTCATAATTCTTTTATATCGTGATTTAACAATTTCGTCAATTTTGAGCCTTTCTTTCTCATAATATTTGCCAATTTCTTTGATATCTTTTCCGTTTTTATACATTTCTTCACATTGCCTGTTTAGATTTCTAAGTTGAGTGAGTGGTCCCAATAACATTGAGCCACGCCTTAGATAATATTTTCTTATGCAGTGTGGAACTTTTCCTTCTGGCCATAAAAGGTTCACATATTCCATTTTTTTCTCTTCTGGAGCAGTTGCAAGTATTTTGAATTTTGTTTTCCTATCCATGTTGAAGCCCACATTGTTTTTAACACAAATAGGGTCAGTGATTTTTCTTTTTTCTTCAACACAGTCTAATTCGAGTTTCGCAACTTGGACATCTTTGAAACATTCTTTCAAAATAACAAAAGCGAGAAGTGCAATTGGAATCATGAGGCTTAACAGAATAAGCCAAGATGAACCCGCTGAGTTTAAAATTCCAGAAACATTTGATGCAAAAGCTGAATTCACATAAACACCAAGCACATGGTTTTCTGAAATATACCAAATATCATCGTTTGAGTTCGATGTTCCCTTTGTTTTGAAATAAAGGTTGTGATTTAGGTCTTCATATATTCCCACAATTTGGTGGAAAGTGAGCCTTGCGCCACTTACAGCTGCTTGTTTTATGTTTTGGCTTTGAATTCCCAAAAACTGAGTGACTGAAGTGGTGTAAACTGGAGTTTGTTGAACGGTTGGTATTTCAACAGGAACATCAACGGCGCTGTTATATGCATAGAACGCAATGATGTCTCCTTTTGAAAGTGTTTTGGTGTCAACAGAGTGAACCATCACACAATCGCCAACCTTGAAGCCAGAAGCTTCCATACTTGGACTAACAATTTTTAAAGCATAATAGCCAAAAACAGAGGCTGGGGTTTTTTGAGATTTGCTGTTCAAAATGCTGAAGCAAAAAATTCCCATAAACAAAACCAAGGCAACACAAAAAATATCAAAAAGAATTGAAAAAACTTTTTGAGTTGGTGTTTTTTCTTTAGACAAAACTTTTTCGTTCACTTTTCTGTGATGCGAATATTTTTTGTCTAACACTTTGATTCTGTGTTCTTGCTTTTCAGCAATGGAATCTTGCATCAGTATTTTTCCTCCTTGTTTTTTGTGCTAAATTATGGTCCTATTGCATAATTTTATCCAATCATTTGAAATGTGAAATCGCCCGAAAATTCGGCCTCTTTGGTGTCGTCTATTATTTGTGCTTTGATATATAAATAATTTTTTCCAGGTTTCACGCTGAGCCCAGAAATTGGGTCAGCAAAAAAGTCTGAAATATATTCTAGTGAAAAGAAATTTGTGACTTGTTCGTTTTCACTATATCCCCATGTAACGGAAATGTTTTTGTCAGTTTTTTGAGTGTCAACATAGTTCACATAAAGGGAATAAGGGCTTGTTTCATTTGTGTTTGAAAAACAATATTCAAAAACAACATAATTGTTTAATTTGCTTAAAACAATTGTGTCGTTGCCAACGAGTTTTAGTTGTTTTGAGTAACTTTTTGTTTCACCATTATAGTTGAGTATTGTGTCGCCATCTTCTGCTCCGTCTGTTGTCATGTTGATTGATTTTCCTGCGTAAGAATAGTTTGCTTCAATGAACCCATTAATTTTTGTTGCTCTAAACGAAAAACTAAAATTGTTCATTTTTGACATTCCATAAACTGAAACTGCGCTGATTGCAAGAATTAGCATGATTGCAATAAAGATTAGGGCAGAGGTGGTTAGTCCAAACTTTGTTTTCGAAGTCATCATTTCCCTCTATTTTTTTATTTTCAAAAAATTATTAAGCAGCTGCACCATTTTGAAGAGTCCATGTGAAGGCTCCTGTGAAGCTTGCAGTTATGTTTGTGTTTGTAACTTTGATTGCAACATAAGCGTATGTGGTTGTGTATTCAGGTGTTGCCGCTGTTGGGGCTGGAGCAGCCGCAATTGTTGTTGCAGCAATTGAGTTTCCTGCTGTCCATCCACTTGATGGGTCAAAAGTTGAAACAACATTTGTTTTTCTTGTTGCACTTGGAGCACTAACATAGAATGTTAGGTTTGTGTTGTCTTCATCTGTAACTGTTGTCACAAGTGCTGCGTTCATTGCTTCACTGCTTTTGTTTGTTATTATGTATTCATAAATAACATATTGATCTGTTGCAGCAGAGTTGAGTGTTGTTGCCGTTGTTGTTAATGTTCTTGTGTCAGATGCATCAGGTGCGTTAAATGAAATAACTCCATTTGTTCCACCTGTGAATGCTGTTGGTGAGTCTGTGTGGAAATATTTGTTTGCTGAAACATCACACACAACATCGCTAACAGAATATGTAACTCGAATTGATGTTTGAACGCTTTGACTTGTTGCTGCCCAAACAATTCCCATGCTGACAATAGCAACCACTAAAACAGCACATAATGATGCTAAAGTTGTTATCCATTTTGTTTTTGCTTGCATTTTTGTTCTCCTTTATATAATTTCTTGTTTGACTTTTCATCTTACCCAAATTTGCTTAATAGGACAAAGCAAACTTTCCGCAATCCCTCCGTCAGTTTTAAAAACTGATCAAAAATTTGTGTTACGTGAGCATTACTCTAAATCCATAGTCACCACGAGACACCTCCAAAGGAGCATCTGCTGTGAAATAGAACAATCCTGCGTCAGTTTTGTTGTGGGTTGCTCCACCAAGCATCACTCCATAGGTGCTTGATGCAGATGTTGGAGCCCAATAAAGGTCACATAGTCCTGTTGTTGCTGAACCAGATCCAGAATCGCTTGGTGGCATTCCAACAATTGTTAGAAGCCCGTTTATGGTGTTATCTTGTGTTGTGAATGTGCTGTATCCCAAATATCTATATGAGCCCTTTGTGTTTTTCAGGCTATAAGATAGTTTTGTGTAACCTAAATCAAACAAAACATCTTCAGTGACTTTTGATGTTGTTAATTTATAGTTGCTGCCGTCGTATTCATCAAATTGAATATAACACCAAAAGTTTGAACTATCAAGAAGTGTTGCTGTTCCTGAAATCCATGTTGCAACGTTTCCCCAAGGATTGAGCCTTCCAAGGCAGGCAACAGATGTGTATTGGTCGGAACCAACATAACCATCTCTTAATATTCTTTTTGTTCCATTGTTGTATGTTAAGAAATCGGTTAAATAGAGTTCATCACCAGCGTTGTTATATCCATAAGCCATACGGCAGTTATTAAACGTTGTTGTTCCTGTTGTTTGATTTGCTGTTCCACAGAGACCAATTGTTCCGCCTCCTTTTGCACATTCAATACGGCTAGAGTTTGCACTAGATGAAACGGGAACATTTTTCTGTGTTGCCAATTGGTTATATGAGTTGCTTTGGTTTGAAATTGAACCAGAGTGAATGTTTCTTGAGTTAACATTTCCAGAGCCAATCACAGACTGACTGTTGTTGTCGGCATATTTCACTAGATATAGAATTTGATATGCATAAGCACGATAGTTTTCACCTGCTGCTCTGTGTGCTGTTTTAAGAGTTGGGTGAGTGCTAGAAAAACTTTGCCACTCAAGAGTTAGGTTGTCTGCCCAAGATAGGAACTGAGCTTGTGTTGTGGTTGCTGTTGCGTCGGTGTAGGTTGAAAAACCATAATAAGTTGTGAGGTGAGCAG
>JAEETG010000037.1 GCA_016290255.1 Clostridia bacterium | reverse complement strand
CCCCCCAAATTTATTTTTAGTATACCACAATAAAAAGGAATGTCAATATATATTTAAAATTTACTCATATTAATTTTTTCTTGTTCTTCTTCTGTTAATTTCCCAATAACAGACTTCTCTCTTTTCCTGGCTTTAACAATGTTGTTTAAAACATCATGAGCACGTTTTCTCGACATGGAATCATATTCTGTTTGCATTAAAAATTTGTTTCGACATTTTTTCTTGTGATTTTTTGCACAAAAAGTTACAATTTGTTGATGCGTTTCTTGCTTTATCATTTTTATTTTTTCTCCTCCAAAACTTTTTGCATGGTTTTCCATGATAAAAGCGCACACTTAACTCTTGCTGGCATGTTTTTCACTCCCTCAAAAGCTCTTGCGTTTTTTAACAATTTTTTGTCTTGAGCACTTATTTCTTTTCGATCAATCATGTCAATGAAAATATTAACAATTTTTTTTGCTTCGCTTAATGTTTTTCCCAAAAGTGTTTCAATCATAATTGAAGTTGAACTTTGAGAGATTGCGCACCCACTTCCAACAAAACTCGCATCCACAATTTTTCCATCTTGAAACAAAACATTAAGTGTTATGTCATCTCCACAACTTGGGTTGTGAGCATGCTGTGAGCATGTTATGTTTTTAATGGCTTTTTTATATGGTGAATTCATTGAATGTTCCATCACGAGTTCATTATAAATCTTATCTATTTCCATCTTTTTTATTCCTTTATGTATTTTGAAAATTTTTGGTAAGCAAATTTCAAAGCTTTCACAAGTTTGTCAACATCTTCTTTTGTGTTGTAAATTGAAAAACTGGCACGGCATGTTGAGTCGACACCCAAATATCTTAACAGTGGTTGAGCACAATGATTTCCAGCTCGAACAAAAATGTTTTCCATATCCAAAATGGATGCTGTGTCATGAGCATGAACACCAGAAATATTAAAACTCAAAACGCTCATCCTTTCTGTTTTTTTGCTTGGAACATAAACTTTTAAAAATTTGAGTTTTTTTAACTGATTGTAGGCATATTCAAAAACTTCACTTTCTTGTTTTTGAATATTTTTATAACCAATGCTTTCAATATAATCAATGGCAGCAGCAAGCCCAACAACTCCTCCAACATTTTGAGTTCCAGCCTCAAATTTGTGTGGCACTTCAGCCCATGTTGCGTGGTCTTCATAAACATATTCAATCATATCTCCACCAAGCAAAAATGGGGGCATGTTGTTCAAAAGTTCAAGTTTGCCATACAACACTCCAATCCCCAAAGGAGCAAACATTTTGTGCCCAGAAAAAACAACAAAATCGGCATTTGTTTTTTGAACATCAAAAGGCATGTGCGCAATGCTTTGAGAAATGTCAACAACAACTTGAGCACCGACAGAATGTGCTTTTTTTATTATTGTTTCAACTGGAGTTATGCTCCCCAAAACATTTGACACCAAACTTATTCCAACAATTTTTGTGTTTTTTGTGATTTTGCTTTCGATTTCTTTTGGGTCAATGTTATAGTCTGCTAAATACATATATTTTAAGTTTGCGCCTGTTTTTTGAGCCAGCCTTTGAAAAGGAACAATCATTGAATGATGCTCCAAAATTGACAAAACAATTTCATCACCTTTTTTTAGTGTTTCTTCAAAACCATGAGCAATTAAGTTCAAACTTTCTGTTGCATTTTTTGTGAACACAATTTCATTTGAACTTTTGCAATTTAAAAATTTTGCAACTTTTTCTCTTCCGCCCTCAAAAACATTTGTTGCTTTAACACTTAATGAATATGAGCCTCTGTGAGGGTTTGCATTTTCTTTTTCATAATATGACAAAACACTTTTTAAAACTTTTTGTGGATGCTGATTTGTTGCTCCACTATCCAAGTATACGAAATCTTTTTCAAGTATTTTAAAATCTTTCTTATAATTATTCACCATCAATGCTCCTATCAATTTTTTGTATTGTTTTTTGTTTTATTGACTCATCAAAAATTTGTTTTAAAATTTTGTTAAATTTTGCTTTGACCAAAAGTTTTTTGGCCTCGCTTAAACAAATTCCTCTGCTCATCACATAAAACAGTTCTTCTTCCAAAAGTTTTCCCGAACTTGCCCCGTGGCTGCCTTCAACATCTTCTTCAGCGCACAAAAGAACTGGAAGTGATTTTGACTTTGTTCCACTATTTAATAAAACAGCATATTCATTTTCAACTCCAACGCTCTTTTTTGCGCCTCTTTTAAAGTCTATAATTCCTTTAAACGATTTTTCAGCGAGCCCACAAAGACTGCCCAAAACACAAATGTTTGTTTGAACTTTTTGTGAAGAATTTTCTGCCAAAATGTTTATATCAATTTTTTGTGCATCTTTTTTTGCATATAAAAAATTTAAATCAACTTTTGCATTTT
>JAEETG010000036.1 GCA_016290255.1 Clostridia bacterium | reverse complement strand
GTTTGGGGAGTGACTAGTGCTGATGAGGTTATTGAAATCATCAAAAAATGGTCAAAGAAATATAACAAAGTTTTGGGTGGACTTGAAGTTGGAAAAGCAAAATTTGTTGAGAGAAAGAAAAGCAACTGGGTCGGCCCAAAAGTAACCAAAAAAATTAATAAACTTGAAATGTGATTTTTCACATAATTATAAAAAATAGCAACCAAATGTGATTGCTATTTTTTTATTGTTCTTTTTGTTTAAAACTGATATAACCTTTCATTAGTGCAACAATGGTGAGCCAAATTGTTGAAAGAAGAACCAAAACATAAATTATGATTGAGCCAACGTTGTATCCTCCAAAAATCCACTCAACAAGGTTGAATCCAAAGATTCCAACAAGGCCCCAATTGAGCCCTCCAATTGCAAGAATAATAAAAGCTATCCAGTTTGGAATTATATAATTCACTTTTCCACCTCCAACAATATTATATGCATAAATATTTTTTTTATTATTGCAAATAAAAAAACATGGAATTAACAAAATTCCATGCCTTTTTTTTGTTCGTTTTGTTTTGATGAAAAAACATTTGTTTTTGAACTTTTCTTTAAACCTTTTTTTTCTTCAACTTTTTCTTGAATATCAATATAATAGTTTATGTTGTTATTAATTTTTTCAAAATCAACTTCAACAAGTTTATTTGTGTCTTTTGTTGCATAAGAACTTGAAACAGATTCAGCAAGGCACAATGAAAAACATTCAGAAATTGTTTCTGTTCTTGAAAAAAGGTTGTCTAGTGTTTTATATTTTTTCAACAAATATTTTTGTTCTTCTGGGTAAAATGCATCAAAGTGTTCTTTTGGATAGCTTTTCCAATCCTTAGTTCTTTTAATGATTCCCAAAGAGTGCTCATTAAAAGGGTTTGGGTCTTTTCCAAAATTTCCAACAAAACTTTTGGCAATAACGCTCAGGTGATTTTCTTTTTCATTAAATATTGTTGTTGCAAATTTGTCTTTTGGAAGATGCGTTTGAAGAGGAGAATAGCTCTTTTTATATTTGTCTTCCATAGAGTAGAAATCTATGGTGCTAAAAAGTGGGGTAACATTGGCTTTAAGGGGAGCGTATGATATATTTGTCACCTCTTTCAAAATGTCGCGAATTTCGCCGTTTTTATAGCCTAATTTATGCATTTCATCTGCAGTTAGTGAAGATATGATGTTTGAAACAGCCATTCCAAAGCAGTGAGAAACAATTGTGATGTTCCTCACATTTTTTTGTGCTTCTAAAACATCAATTTTTTTACCGTTTTTTGAAACAAGTGGAACGAAAATGCTGTGAACAAGTGATTGAACTTCATCATATGTTAAAGTGCCGTCCATTGGGCTTGTATCTTCGCTACCATATGTTAAAGAATAAACTTTCAAATCTGTGTTTTTTGGGTTGGTGTGCAGTAGGTTGAAAACAAATTTTGCAAAACCATTTGATGAAATTCTTTCAACAACCCCACTTCCACCAAAACAAAAAACAACTGGTGAGTCAACTTTTAATTCATTTAGGTTAACATCAACATAACCAAATTTATTTTTTTCCGTTTTTTCCACTCTTTGCCCCAAAATGGTGGGCAGCCTGTGTTCTTCCATTTTTCCACTTCCTTTGTCTTGTTATTATATCACAAACAAAGATTTTAATCAATATAAATGTGAATGAAAGGTTATTTTATTTGGGTTGAGATTTTTTGCGGTTTTTCTATTTTTAAACTTTTTCTAAACTTTTTTAAATCTATTGACAATAACTTTTATTTGGTGTATAATACAAAAAGTCTATGAAAAATTTTGTGAATTAGCCCTCATAAGATAGAAATTAGGCGGAAAATTTTTATTTTAGGAGAAAAAAATGAAAACATTGATGCAAAAGAAAGCAGATGTTGAAACAAAATGGTGGGTTGTTGACGCAACTGGAATTCCTCTTGGAAGACTTGCAAGCCAAGTTGCTGCAGTTATTCGTGGAAAGAACAAGCCAACCTACACACCAAACGTTGACATGGGAGACTATGTTATTGTTATCAACTGTGACAAAGTTGTTCTAACAGGCAACAAACTAAACCAAAAGGTATATAAATACCACACCCTATATCCAGGTGGAGACAAAGAAATTGGATACAGTAAACTCATGAGAGAAAGAAGTGACTTTGTGGTTGCTCGTGCAATTAAAGGAATGCTTCCAAAGAACAAACTTGGAAGACAAATGCAAAAGAAAATCAGAACCTACAAAGGTGCTGAGCACGACCACCAAGCACAAAATCCACAAGTATTGGAAGTTAAAGGAGGAAGAAGATAATGGCAGCAAAGAAAAGTTCAAACGTTGTTCAAACTCCAGCAACAGGAAGAAGAAAGAGTTCTGTTGCACGTGTTCGCATCATTGATGGAACAGGTAAGATCACAATCAACAAAAGAAGTCTAGATGAATACTTTGGATTGGAAACTCTAAAGCAAATTGTTCGTCAACCACTTGAGCTCACAGAAAGCCTAAACAAATATGACATTTTTGTTAATGTTAATGGTGGTGGAACAACAGGTCAAGCAGGAGCAATCCGTCACGGAATTGCAAGAGCACTTGTGAAACTTAGTGAAGAAAACAAAGCAGTTTTGAAAACTGCAGGACTACTTACTCGTGACCCAAGAATGAAAGAAAGAAAGAAATATGGTCTTCACAAAGCTCGTCGTGCTGTTCAATTTAGCAAACGTTAATATTGTGATTATGTTAGTAATAAAAAACACATTTCAGTTCGAAATGTGTTTTTTGTTTGTTATTTAACTTTCATCTTTGTTCTAAGTAATATGAACACAACAATAACTATAACAACCACTAAAGCAGCGGCAATAATCAAAATGATTGCGGCTGTGTTGAGAGGAACATTGATTGTGATTCTCTGGCTGGAAATCAAACTTCCGCTTTGAGAATAAACTTGAATTAAATATGTTCCAGGAGTTGAAACTCTATATGTTCTAACGGCGTTGTCTGATGCGTTTTCGCTTGTTATGGTTTCAACAACAACATCGTTGATTTTGATGTAGGAGTTTCCAACTTGGTTGTAAATGATGCTTGGGTTATATGAAATTGTGAAACTTGCTGTTGAAGAACTTCCAAAAGCTCGAGATGAGTTTATTGTTGGCTCTTCGTTGTTAATCCAAATTTCATAAGAGTAGCTTAAGAATGTTGATAGTTCATTTGATTCAACTCTAACATGAATCTTATATCTTCCAATTCCAAGGTTGTCCGGAGTTATCTTGAAGCTTTGCAAAGCATCTGTTTCCAGCATTGATTTTAATGCGTCTGTCATGTCGGTGTAGGTGTAGAGCAGAGAGTTTGTGTTAATTGATTCAAGATATGTTGCAAGTTCGGTTACAGTTGTTATGTTGTTGTCAGTAATCAATTTTTCATTATATTGTTTAAATGAGTTAATAACTTGTTCAGCATATGATGAGTCTGCATCGATTGATGAATAGTTTGCTTTAACATGGTTAATTAGTTCTGCCAAATCACTGTTGTAATCAATTCTTTCAACTTTTGTCACAGAATATCCAGAAATTCTTGCAAAGTCATAAACTGTTTTGCTTTCGTTCTTGTCCAAAATTGTGAAGTGTGCCGTTGCGGAAATCCTAATTGGCGTTGCTGTGTTGGATGCAATTGGTGTTTCAATGTAGATGCTGTAATATCCAGCCTCTTTAAATGTCCAACTTGTTCCGTTTGTTTCAAAGTTTGTAAATTCTTGATTGTTTTTCAAAACTGTTATGAAACCACCGCTACGCCAAGCATATTTATCTGTGTTAACAAGTGTTAGTGTGACAGCATCATTAAATGTTTGATTTTCAATTGGAGTGGAGTTGTTGATATAGAAGTTAACATTGTTCAAAATTGTTAGAGTGAACTCTTCTTTGCTTTGAGTTCCAAATCTGTGTTGCTGACCAACAAAGTCGAATATTTGAATTCTATATTGACCAGATTTGGTTAGAACAACATCTTCACTAAAGGTTCCAATATAAACTGTGTTATACCAAATTTTTGCGTAAATAAAGTTTTTAAATCCTGCTTCACTTGTGTCCCAATGAATTTTTGCATAAATCGTTTTTCCAGTTGCTGGCTCAATGGTGTATTGGTGGTCACCACTTCCAACAGGGCTGTTTGTGTATTCAATCAAGTCTGTTGTTGTGTAAACATTAAATGTTGTTAGGTGGTTGTTTGCAACAGGGAATATTTGAGTGATTGCAAAATAATCTTCATAAACGCTTCCAAATATTTTGTATATTTTTGTGTTTCCAATTGTTTCAACAAGTTCTGTTGTTAAGTCTTTGTCTTCACTTGGCAAGATTTTGATGTCGTTCCAAGCGTTGATTGTTCCCGACAAGAAGAAGTAACTGTCTATAAGTTTTGCTGATGTGTCTTTTTCATATACATACTTAACACTGTGTGCTGAAAGCAGTTCGTCTCCAAAATATACGCTATAGATATCTGTTGTTGCTGGTTTTATTGTGAAGTTTATGGAGAATGAGTTGACTGTTCCAAGTTCATTTTCAATAAAGATTTTGTAGTCACCAGCATTTTTAATTTGATAACTTGATGGAATTTGTGTTGTGGTTGTCCCATCAAAGAGTTTAATAATTGGGCTAAATTCAAAGGCTGTGTTAGTTGAATATCTAACAACAACTGTTTTTGAGGTTATGTTGTCAGAAGAATCTTTGTTGAATATTTCAATTCCAACATTGTCTGTTAGAGTGATTGTTGGAGCATGGGTGTATATTGCAAAGTTTCTAACATGCGTGTTGTTGTCGATGTCTAATAAGGTTATTTCATAATATAGATGTCTGTTTTTGATTGCATTAAAGTTTATGGAAACAACCGAGTTCGCCATGTTCAAACTTTCAACCATATAAATTTTGTTTTCATCTAATGAGAGCTTATCTTTTAGGTTGTTTTCGTCTGTTGTTGATGTGTATGGCATGTTGAGCAAGTTAACAACAGTTTCGTTTGTGTCGAGGTCAACAATTTTTATGCTGATTCTATCTCTTGTTCCAGTTGTGTATTTAAATGTTGCTGTGTTTGATGAATACAAAACGCCATCAACATATTTTGGAGTGGTTCCTTCTTCAAACACAAGTTCATTAACAATTCCTTCTGTTGTTGGGTAAATGAATTCATAAGATCTGCCAAAGTTGTCTTTAAATGAAATGGCATAGCGATAATTTCCAAGAAGGAAACGTAAATTAATTGGAGCATTTCTGTTTAGTGCAATGTCTGAAATGTATGTGGCAGGGGAGTTGTGATCGCAAGAAATTGCAACGCTGTTTTGAGTTACCCTAAAGTCGGAATAATTTGTTGAATATGTGTCAGCTGGAATTGTCACTGTGAAATATCTGTTTCCAACAAGTGTTGGAGATAAATCAGCGATAGATAGTCCAACACCTGGGCTCAACAAATAAAATCTTAGGTTGTTCCCGCCACGGTTTAGGAGTTCAATTTCAAGCCTTGCACCAGTGGATAGTTTTCCATTTGCAATGCTTTCCTCAATAAATTCGTTTAATAAAGCAATGTTTTCTTCTTTTGTGTTGTAGGTTTCGCCTGTGATTGTTGAATAAACTTGTGGAGCAACAACAATTGTTTGCCATTCAGCGTTGGTTGCACCGTTAACAAGCCTATAGCGAATTAAATACCATTCATCTTTGATGCTTAGTTTGTTTATGTCAAAGGTTGAAGATGAAATTGATGGAATGTTTTGAACAATAGAGTAGTCAATCATGCCAGTTTTTGAATAGATTTCTTTTATAATATCATCTGAAACATATGAAATGTTATAAAATGGGGTGTCACCATTAAAAGATGTTAAGAAAGTGTAGTCAAATTCATCGCTGTTTTCATTTGTTGCCTTAGCGCCCATTTCAATTCCACCTTCATCACCGTTTAG
This sequence comes from Clostridia bacterium, assembly GCA_016290255.1. Lineage (GTDB taxonomy): Bacteria > Bacillota > Clostridia > Christensenellales > UBA1242 > UBA7584. Next base: position 126 of record JAEETG010000036.1, on the reverse strand, counting down.
ATAAATTGTGTAAACTCTGTGGTTGCCGGCTTTGTCCACTTCAACAATATCATAATATCCTGTTCCATCAACACTTGCCCTGAGTGGTTCGCCATCATAAAGTCTTTTCGACATTGTTGTTTCATC
>JAEETG010000035.1 GCA_016290255.1 Clostridia bacterium | reverse complement strand
GTTGTTGGTTTGCTGCTTAGTTGATTTTGGTTCACATCATAATATGCATAAGTTGTTGTTCCACTATAGTTTGCAACCCCTTGTGGGTCGGAGGCCGTCCCACCATAAGTCCAACTTGCGATTGATGGATTGACTGCCCAAGAATTGTTAAACAGTTTCACATTTGCAATTGGAATATATATTGTGCTGTAATAAGTTGTGTTATTACCACTTCCAGAATAAGAATAAGGAGATGCAGCTGTTAATGTGTTCCCTGACAAAGAAAAAGTGGTGCTTGTGGGCGACACTGATGATGCTAAAGTTGATGGGGTTTGGAAAAAAGAGGAAGCTGTTGAATTTCTCTCTGGTCCATAAGCATAAACAGGCAAACTAAAACTGGATGCTGCCCAAGAAAGCCCTGACCTTGGAGTTAAAACAAAAGCTGGTGAATTCCACTTTACAATTGGTGGATTCGAATTTTCGGCACTCATCCCTGTTATGGAACAATCACTAACACAAGCGGGATCATACATAACATCAACTTTGAGATAAGCCTCTTTATGATATAGTGTCATACCAAAAATTTTATATTCATAATTTCCATGAGCGACATCAGATCCTTCCGCAACTGAGCCAGTGATTGTGAATTGCATATAATCACTGTAAATTGATCTAACATTACCTAAACCAGAACTATAAACTCTTGCATAATATGTTCCAGGGAGAGTTGGAGCTCCGCTTAATGAGGCAAGACTTGAATTATACCATGCAACCCTAGTTGACCCATATACCGCTGATCCACCCCAAGTTGGTGTTCCACCATAGTCACACCCTTGAACCCAAGGGCTTGATGACCATCCGTTGTTAAACAAACCATCTCCAACAGTGTTTATATAGAAAATTTGCTGAATTGACCCATTTAGTCCACTACCACTGTCTGACCAACCATCATTCCAAAATTGATTATTACTTCTCGAAAAAGATTGATAACCAGTGTCATCGTTCCATTCACTTGAAGATGCATTCACAGGATCATCATAGGCAGCATCTGAACTTCCCCTCCTCACATAAAATGAAAAACTATCAACTGCCCAACTTAAACCAGGTTGAGGGTTTAAATCAAACGCAGCATCATCCCAATGATATCCACGAGAGTTATAATCTGCCCATGCATCAACGTTGTATATCGAAACAGAAGAAATATAGGTTGTGTCATACCTAATGTAAACTTTACACCATGATTTGTTGTTATGAATTGAAATTCCACCAGTATATGAGCTAGCATCATCATGAACTTCATAGCCTGTGATTTCTTTAACAACGATGTTTGAATCGGTTGGTTCTTCCTGAACTTTGTTGCTGATTTCAGCATCAGTTAGATTTGAATTTTTATTTGCGGAAATAAAAAGAACAGCAAACAAGCAAATTGTGGCAAACACAATTGCTAGTGTCAAAATGATTAAACCAATTTTTTTCGATTTCGGCACTTTTTATCTTTCTCCCCTATTTTTTTATTTTTCTCCCGCCTACGTGTCTTTAATATTTTAACAAATATTAAAACTTATGGCAAACAAAAATCATACATTTTTGCTTTTTACACAATTATTATGCTAAAATAATGTTTTTTTATGGAAAAACAGCCAAAATTTGATTGCAAAAACAAAAAAATAAGCCAAAATGGCTTATTTTTCTTCAGATTTTTCTGTTTTCTTTTCTTTTTCTTCTTTAACAGGTTTTATGTCGCTGGCTGACCAGCCATCAAACTCTTCTTGTTTTTTCTCTTTTTTAGACTTTTTGATTGGCTTTGGCTGATCTTCGATGACAGTTTTTTCTTCTTTAACTTTCTTTTCTTTGCTGTCTTTCACAATAACATTGCCTTCTTTGTCATACACAACATCTGTTTTTGAGTCGATTCCGTAGATTGCGTTTGCATCAATTTCGATGTAACCAACCTTTCCGCCGTCTTCACCTATTTTGAGCATAACAACTTTTCCGTCGGTTGTTTCACGGATTGAATCGATTGTTCCATAAAATCCTGTGTAGGTCTTAACCTTTGTTCCTGGTTTTAGTTCATTTAGCATTTGTTGTGCTTGGTTCATGTCTTTTCTTCTTCTAATCATTGAAACAACATACAACACAACAAGTGCTGCCACAATAACCAAAACTGGCCAATATTGCTCGATGAATGAGCCTGCTGCGAGTGATGAAAATGTCATTATTTTTCTCCTTAAAATTTATTTGATAGGTTCATTATACAATAGGAGCACTCATTTTGGCAAGCAAAATTAAAATAAAACAAAAAAGATTTTGCTCTTTTTTGTCTTATTATAAAATATTAAAGTTAACTTTGTGAAAGTTTTTCTAGTTCTTCTTTTTTGTCTTTTTCAAGTTTTTTGCCAAGGTGTTCATATGCTCTTGGCAGAGCAACACGCCCACGATTTGTTCTTGCAATAAAGCCAAGTTGCATGAGATATGGCTCATAGACATCTTCAATTGTTGTGGCCTCTTCTCCAGTGGCAGCTGATAGTGTGTCGAGCCCAACAGGGCCGCCCCCAAACTTGTCGATTATTGCGTTCAAAAGCCTGTGGTCAACGCTATCTAAACCAATGGAATCGATTTCCATCATTTGAAGAGCGCCTTTTGCCATCTCCAAAGTTATCACTCCCTCACCTTTCACTTGAGCATAGTCTCTCACTCTTTTTAAGAGCCTGTTTGCAATTCTTGGAGTTCCTCGAGAGCGCTTTGCAATCTCCATGGTTGCATCGGGCTCAATGTCTATTCCAAGAATTTTTGCTGAACGATTTAGAATTGTTGACAAATCTTTGTTGTTATACATTTCAAGTCTGCCAAGAACTCCAAACCTATCTCTTAGTGGCCCTGTGAGCATTCCTGCCCTTGTTGTTGCACCAATAAGAGTGAAAGGCTGAAGTTTTATTCTAACGCTTTTTGCTGAAGGACCTTTTCCAACAACAAAATCGAGAGCAAAATCTTCCATTGCGGGATATAGAACCTCTTCAACAGAACGATTTAGCCTGTGGATTTCATCGATGAACAAAACATCGTTTTTACCCAAGTTTGTCAAAATTGCAGCAAGGTCGGCAGCGTGAGAAATTGCTGGACCGCTGGTGATTCTTATTTGTGAGCCAAGTTCGTTTGCAACAATGTGTGCAAGCGTTGTTTTCCCCAAGCCTGGTGGACCAAACAAAAGAACATGGTCAAGGGCATCATCACGGTTTTTTGCCGCTTCAATATAGATTTTTATGCTCTCTTTAATTTTGTCTTGACCAATATATTCATTTAGGTTGTTTGGCCTTAAACTTAGTTCAATCAATTCATCTGCTTTTTGCTTTGAACTTGAAATAAAGTTTTCTCCTTCCATCTATCTCATCTCCCCATATCTTTAAACGCTTTTGCAAGAAGTGATTCCATGTTGTCGTCTGGCCTAATGTTATCTTTAATGATTTGCTCTGCTGTGCTCTTTTGCACTCCCCAATCCACAAGGATTGAAACAGCGTTGTCAAACAAAACATTTTGCTCTCCACCAAAGTTTGTCATTGAAAGTTGAACACTTTCAACTGAATTCATCTTCTCTTTGAGTTCAAGCATAATTCGTTCACGGATTTTTGTTCCAACACCTTTAATTCCTTTCAAAAAGCTTGCGTTTTGTGTGGCTATTGCAAGGCTTAGGTCTTTTGCACTAATTCCGCCCAAAATGGTTAGAGCCATTTTTGGGCCAACACCGTTGACTGAAATGAGTTTTCTAAACACCTCACGCTCCTGAAGGTCTTCAAAACCAATGAGTGTCATTTCGTCCTCACGAACGTGAAGATGCGTCCAAAGTTTTGCTTCTTCCCCCACTTCTCCAATGTGACTCATGCACATGTTAGACACAATGAGCTCATATCCAACGCCGTTGTTATCCAAAATAACTGTGTCATTATTTTTGAAAGCGATTATTCCTTTTATGAATCCAAACATTTTTCTCTCCTTATATTGAACCCATCATGCTTTGGTTCGTTTGACTGTGGCAAATGGCAACTGCAAGTGCGTCTGCTGCATCATCTGGCTTTGGAACTTCTTGAAGCCCCAAAAGAGTTTTAACCATAAATTGCATTTGTTTTTTGTCGGCCTTTCCCATTCCTGTTAGAGCCATTTTGATGTTTGATGGCGTGTATTCAAAAATTGGGATTCCCCTTTCTTGAGCAGCAACCAAAATCACACCTCTTGCCTGAGCAACTGGAATTCCTGTTGTGATGTTTTTGTTGAAAAACAGCTTTTCAATCGCCATTTCGTCTGGGTGCCACTTATCAATAATCTCGTGCATACAATTTGAAATTATTTCTAGCCTTTTTGTGAGTTTTTCGCCCTTATCTGTTGAAATGCAACCAAAATCAAGTGCTTTTATGTTTCCGCCATTTTTCTCCAAAATTCCAAATCCAACAAGCCCATAGCCTGGGTCTATTCCAAGTATTATCATCTTAAAACTCCTATACAAATAGAATAGCACACAAACAGAAAAAAGTAAAACAAATTTTCTAATTTTTTGAAATAATAACAAAAAAAGGCAACATTATGCCTTTTTGTTTTTGTAGTCTTCAACTATTGTCTCATAATGACCCAAAACCTCTTGTGCCACTTGTTCCCAACTTTTGTAAAGTGTTTTATATGCGTTTTGCCCAACTTCTTTCAGTTTTTGCGGATTTGAAATAATCTTTTCTAGTTTGCTTGAAAAGTCTTCAACATTGTTTTCTGCCAAAAAGCCATTTTCACCGTCTATTATGTTTTCTGACGCGCAAGTGTTTTTAACTAAAAGAGTTGGAAGTTTGTGTGTGGCTGCTTCGATGGAAACAATTCCATTGGTGTCGAAAAGCGATGGGAACAAAAACAAATCCGCCCTAAGATAATATGCCTGAAGCTCATCACGATTTTTGATTTGTCCAAGGAAAATAACTTTTTCATCTAACCCAAGGTCATGTGTTTGTTCTTTGATTATTTTTTCATCAAAACCAGAGCCAACAATCAGCATGGTAAAATCTATATTTTTGTCTTTCAAAACTTTTAATGAGTTTAGAATAAGTTCAACATTTTTGTATAGTGCCAAACGCCCAACAAACAAGAAAACATTTTTCTTGCCTTCCAAATTGTGCTTTTTGTTAACATTTTCAATAAGTTCTTCTGCATTATTTGGGTAAACATATTCCGTTCCATTTGGAACAACAATCACATCTTTTTTGTATCCATATTCTTTTAGAGTTTGAGCGGCGCCCTTGCTCACCGTCCAAACACTGTCTGCTTTTTTGTAAACCTTCATCAAATTATTAAGAGTTATTTTTGCGATGGATTTGAGCTTAACTATTCGCAAAATGTCATCATAGTATTTTGTGTGCATTGTTGCAACAACTGGAATGCCAAGTTTC
>JAEETG010000034.1 GCA_016290255.1 Clostridia bacterium | reverse complement strand
TTATTTCATCACTTACTGAAGCTGAACCATTGGGGCCACAAAACAAAATTGATGTTTTGGTTATTGCCCCATGCACCGGAAACACCCTTTCAAAACTTGCTTTAGGGATAACCGACAATGCCGTTTTAATGACGGCAAAATCACACCAACGAAACAACAAACCAATCGTTGTTGGAATTTCATCAAACGACGCTTTGGGATTAAACTTAAAAAACATTGCAACCCTTTTAAACAGCAAGAACTTTTATTTTGTTCCATTTTCTCAAGACTCACCACAAAATAAGCCAAAATCTTTGGTGGCAAACTGGGAAAAACTCGAAAGCACCATAAACCAAGCTCTTCTTGGCAAACAATTAGAGCCTTTAATCGGATAAAAGGAGACAAAATGCTATTTAAAGGAAACTGCACGGCACTTGTTACACCATTTACAAGCAGAAAAAAAGTAAATTTTGCCGTTTTGGAAAAACTTATTGAAAAACAAATTGAAGCAAAAACCAGCGCAATTTTAGTTTTGGGAACAACTGGAGAAAGTTCAACTCTCTCAATTGAAGAAAAAATTGAAATTGTTAAATGCGCAAAAAGAGTTGTTAACGGCAAAATCCCATTAATTGTTGGTTCTGGAAGCAATAACACAAAAGAAGCCATTTCTTTATCTCAACTGTTTCAAAGCCTTGGCGCTGATGCATTGTTGTCAATAACTCCATATTATAACAAAGCAACTCAAAATGGACTTTTCCTTCATTTTGAACAAATTGCAAAAAATGTTGACCTGCCAATCATCTTGTATAATGTTCCATCAAGAACAGGGGTTAATATGACTGCAGAAACAACAACAAAACTCTCAAAAATATATAATATTGTTGGGATAAAAGAAGCAAGTGGAAATCTTGTTCAAATGTCTAAAATAATTAAAAACACAGCAAAAGACTTCTGCGTTTATTCTGGTGATGACTCACTAACTCTTCCAGCACTGTCACTTGGAGCTTGTGGTGTTTTCAGTGTTGCAGCAAACTTATATCCACAAAAAATAAACAAAATGTGTGAAAGTTTTTTTGATGGTAACATAAATAACGCTCTAAAAATTCACAACAAACTCTTAGAGGTGTTTGAAACACTTTTTTGTGAGGTTAATCCAATTCCAGTTAAAACAGCTCTTAACATTTTGGGAGAAAATGTTGGAGGATTTAGGCTTCCACTTTGCCATATGTCAATCAAAAACAGGAACAAATTAAAAAAAGAAATAAAAAAAGTTGATTTATGCTAAAATCAACTTTTTTATTTTATTCACCCATTGCAAAAACTTCTTTTACAACCTCAATTCCATTGGCTTCATGGTCATTTTCTTTTGACAAAGGAAGAGTTTCCATATAATATGTTGTTTCAGAGCTATCACCCATCTCCTCGTTGTGACCTAGGTATGAACAACTTTTTAAACCATATTTATTGGCATTCTTTGACTCTCCAGAAGTTCCAGAAAGTTTCTTTACCAAATCTGTTGCTGGAATATTTTCTTCCCAAGTTGTTATATATATGCCGAACCCAGTTGAACTTTTTGACACACAAAACTCTTTTCTCATTTCATCAACAAATGAACACATCAATTGATCATAAACACCATTTGGCGCATATGATGATGAAAGTGAAATGTGCGCTTCAGGCTTTCCTGTGATTAAAGCGCTACTAATACCATAAGTAAGGCTTGCCAGTTTCTCACCTTTGTCAGTAACGGCAACAAATTTTCCATCACGAAGCTGGTCATCATTTCCTCTTCTGCTTGTTTTGTGGATAATATTAAACCAAGTTTCATTGTTTGAAGCCAAAAATTCTGCTTTCGCTTTTTCAATTTTAGCATCCCCCATTTCAAACTTAATCGCATCCACAAAGGAATCTCTTCTTGACTCATCAATTTTTTCAAGCCCTCTAACATAAATAATAGGCTCTTTTGTTTCTTTGTCAATTCTCTTAAAAGCATAAACACATATGTCGTGCTGATCTGTTTCTCTAATCCCATAAACAGTGTTATTAAACACTTTTGCTTTTGTAAAAATCATTTTCACCCTCCAAACACTTAAATTAACTTCCAAAATTAAAATCGCTATCTTTTGTTGACATGCTTTTTGAAGCGCTTTGTTCACTTAAAACAAACTCAACATATTTTCGCGCATCATCTTTGCTTTTTTCATCTTTTGAACCAGAATTGTTGCCATTAGCAGTTTTGCTTTCGCCTCTTCTATCAACGCACTCAACAACACCATATCTTCTTTTCACTTCATCAAAAGCAGTTGCAAGTTTATTATAAGCATCAGCGTTATCTTCTCTTTTGGTGCTATTTTTCAAAATAACTGCTTGATGCTTGTATGGATTAATGCAAGCAGCAAGCATTCCAACAGGGGCAACCTTTTCCACTGCTTTAGAATAATGCATC
>JAEETG010000033.1 GCA_016290255.1 Clostridia bacterium | reverse complement strand
CGGCGGAACAATTGCCTACATTATGGCAAAGTTTGGAATGAATGTGATTGATGCTGGAGTGCCTGTTCTCAACATGCACGCAAGGTGGGAAATCACATCAAAAGTTGATATCTATGAAACATACAGAGCATATGTTGCATTTTACAACATGAAAATCAAATAAACATTAATTATTTCACAATAATTTTTGCAAAACAAAAAAAGATTGGAGATTTTCCAATCTTTTTTATTACTCACTCATGTCTAGTTTAAAGTTTAGAAGAGGGCGATCAAGTTCGGTGCCAAACTTTTTTAGGTCTTTAATTAGTTGGGCTGTTATTTCTTTTGGGTATAGTGTTGGATATTTTTCAATTTCACTAAGTTTAATTGTTGTTGGATTATATGTTCCATAAACATCTGGTTTATATGAGGTGTATTCAACTGCATCTGTTTTGTGTATTTCGCCACTAGTCCAATCACAAACAAAAAATCCTTGCAGTGTGTCGGCTTGTTCCATGAAGTAGATCATTTTTTTTGCTTTAACTTCAATTCCAAATTCTTCCAAAACTTCTCTTTCGCAACATTCTTCTGGTGTTTCATTTCCTTCTCTTCCGCCACCAGGGTAAACCCAGTAGTGTCTTCCATTTTTATGCCTTTCCATAACAACCAAATTTCCATCTTTAATGATAATTGCACGATATCTTTCTGTCATAATTTTCACCTCACTTTTTAATCAATTTCATTATACCATAATATTTTAGTTTTGTATAACATTTTGAATTGTTTAGAACAAAAAAGTGTGATATAATAAAATTATAAGGGGATAAAAATGATTAGGATTGCAAAAAATTGGTTTGAACTTCTAAAAGACGAGTTTAACACTGAAAACTATAAAAATCTAGAGAAGTTTTTGGGAGAAGAGTATAAGAAATACACAATCTATCCTGTGGCGGAAGACATCTTTAACGCGCTAAATTTGGTGCCTTACAAAAATGTGAAAGTGGTCATCATTGGGCAAGACCCATATCACGAACCAAATCAGGCAATGGGTCTAAGCTTTTCAGTTCCAAAAGAAACAGACATTCCACCAAGTTTACAAAACATCTACAAAGAAATAAACAGCGATGTTGGCGCTCCAATTCCAACTCATGGCGACTTAACTTCTTGGGCAAAACAAGGGGTTTTGCTCTTAAACTCTGTGTTAACAGTAAGGCGAGGGCAGGCAAACTCTCACAAGAACAAAGGTTGGGAGCAGATAACCACAAAAATCATTGAAAAATTGAACGAAAGGGAAGAACCAATAGTCTTTATGCTCTGGGGGAGGAACGCAAAGGAAATTGGGCAAAATATCAATTCACAAAAACACCTTGTTTTGATGGCAGCACACCCAAGCCCACTGTCTGCATATAATGGATTTTTTGGCTGCAAACATTTTTCCAAAGCAAATAAGTTTTTGAAAGAACACAACATGGAACCAATTGATTGGTCTATAAAATAAAAAATGAGTTATTTTTAACTCATTTTTATTATTTTTTTTAAATTTTTAGCATAAATTTTTGCAAAAACTATTTTTTATAAATAATTCTGTGGCAGTTTTCGCACTCCAGCATTCCTTTTTCTTCCAACTTGTTAACTTGAGATACTGCAAGCCCCATAGAGCATCCACCACAAGAAGAGTTCAAAAGTGGAACAAAGATTGGGAACTTTTTGTCTTCTCTCATCTTTTTGTATTTTGCAAGAAGTTTTGGGTCAACTTTCTTTTCAAGTTTCACAAGTTCTTTCTTTAGGTCTTCAATTTCTTTTTCGTGGCTCTCAACAAGTTTGTTGTATGCTGCCATTCCTTGTGCGTGTTTCTTTTTGGCATCAATAACATCAGTTTTATATTGTTCAAATTGTTTTAGTGTGTCTGTGATGCTTTTTGAAAGTTTTGCAATGTTCTTTTGAATTAACAAAAGGTTTGTTGTGGCGTCCTTAATGCTTTTTTCATATTCAACGATTGCATCGTCTTGCTCATTTTCTGCTTTTAGTTTTAAGTATTTTAAAGTGATTTTTTGTTGATTTATAAATGACTTGTTCAAAGTGTCATAGTTTTTGATGAGAATTGTTGCGTTCTTTTCTGTTTGCATAAGTTTTTGTTGAGCATCTTTAACGATTCCAACCATTTGGTTGACAACTTTTTTTGCTTTGCTTTCAGAAATTTCTTTTTCAATTTTAACAAGTTGCCCATCTTTCTTTTGATATTCTAACATTTCTTCTAACATTTTTTTGCTCCTTTTGTGGCTTTAATTCTTTTAATATCATTTAAACATTTTAATATTTCTTTTTCTTTTTCATTATTCTTTGGAAGATTATTTAATATTTTTGTTAATTTCTTTTCTTTTTCAGCAAGCCATAAGAAATAGTCTTTGTTTCTATCTTTTGTTTTTGCACCCCATTTTTGCCTAAAAGGTGAGAGTGAAGAGTTTTCTTGTGGTTTTGCTGTTATTATATGATAAAACTTTTTATCAAAAATTACAATATCTTTTTGAATTTTTATGTTATTATCGCTTAAATATTTTCTAAAAACTTGAAGTTCATTCATTGGTTGAAAAACAAAGTGTTTTGTTTTTTTAAGGCTTTTATATTCACTTAAAATGTGAACAATTTCTTTTCCGCCCATTCCGGCAATGATGATTTGCTCAACATTTTCGCTTGATTTCACTGTTTCAAGCCCGTCGCCAACACGAATGCTTGCATAATTTTGCAAGTTATGTTGTTTTAACAAAACTTCAGTTTTGTGAACGGATGGGGCACTTATGTCTGTTGCAATCAAAAAGTTTGTTTTTTTGTTTTTTAAAAGTGACACGCCAATATATCCGTGGTCACATCCAACATCACAAGTTGTGTGAAACTTTTTGCAAGCATCAATCAGTGCTTTTTGCCTCGTAGATAGATTATTCATCATAAAAGTCCTTTAGTTTTTTGCTTCTTGATGGATTTCTAAGTTTTCTTAGTGCTTTTGCCTCAATCTGACGAATTCTTTCACGAGTGACATTGAATTCTTTTCCAACTTCTTCCAATGTTCGTGGGTGAGAGTCGTCTAGACCATAACGCAAACGAATAACTTTTTGTTCTCTTGGGGTGAGTGTGTCGATAACAGACAATAACTCATCTTTAAGTATTGTTTGTGTCACAACTTCAACTGGGCTTTTTGCGTTTTCGTCTGGAATAAAGTCGGAAACTTCACTGTCTCCTTCTTCTCCTGCAGGGCCTTCAAGAGAGGTTGGCTCTTGAGCGATTTCTTTAATCTCTCCAACTTTTTCTTCACTGATTCCCATTTTTTCTGCAATTTCACTGTCGAGAGGCTCTCTTCCAAGTTCTTGCCAAAGTTGCCTTGTCACGCGGCTTAGTTTGTTGATTGTTTCAACCATGTGAACAGGGAGCCTAATTGTTCTTGCCTGGTCTGCAATTGCTCTTGAAATTGCTTGTCTTATCCACCATGTTCCATATGTGGAAAAGTGGAAACCACGCCTATAGTCAAAACGGTCAACTGCCTTAATTAGTCCCATGTTTCCTTCTTGGATTAGGTCCGAAAAGCTCATGCTTGTTTTTCCAACCCAACGTTTTGCAATTGAAACAACAAGCCTTAGGTTGCACTCAACAAGTTTTTTCTTTGCTTCTTCATCGCCAGCCATAATTCTTTTTCCAAGTTCAATTTCTTCTTCTGGTGTTAAGAGGCTAACTTTTCCAATGTCTTTGAAATACATTTTCACTGGGTCGTTGATGTTTGCTTGGTTCATGAGTGATTCAAGCATTGCATCATCTTTGTCACTGTCGTCCTCTTTTCTAATTTCAATTCCAGCTTTTTTGAAACCTTGTATAACTTTTTCCAGTGTTTCTGCGTTTGCTTCATGTTTCATAAGCTTCAAATAGATGTCATCTTCGTTTAGGTATCCCTTTTTTAATCCTTGTTCCTTTAGTTTTTCAACTTCTATATCAAATTCCAAAATATTTTCTCCTTAATTGTTTGTTTTTGCTTTAAGTTTTGCGATTTTTATATCTAATTCAAAAAGTTTTTTCGCTATTTCTTTTCTTTCATCAATGTCTGCTGAGCCAAGTTGTTTTTCCAATTTATCTTTTTCCATTATTATTTGTCTTTGTTCGTTTTTAATTAAACAGTCTTTCCAAACTTTTGGGCCAGTTTCTTCATTAAATGTGCAGTTAATAACACTTTGAATAAATGGGCTGTTGTCAACATCAATCCTGTCAAACACTCCTCCAACAAGTGCCGGTTTTTCTTTTGTTGATTGTTTTAGATAATCAAAAAGTGTGTTTGCGTCAGGCAGAAGAAAAGTGATGCTAGAACAATCTTCAATTTTTGCCCAAGGTTTTTTGTAGAGAAGTGATGCCAAAATAAACTTGTCTGCAATAATGAAAGCGTCTTTTTCAAAGTTTTCTTTCAAGAAATTGTTTTTCTCTTCATTAATTTCTTTTGGCTTTTCGATTTTGATGTTGTCGAGATCTTGCCTTAAAACATCAACAGGAATGTTTGTGAGTTTTCTAACGCTGTCGAGATAAATGCTTTTTTCTGCATCTGTTTCCAAAGTTTTAATGAGAGCCAAAGCACTTTTAATGTAGTTTCCTTTTTGTTCTTTTGATGATAAATCAAAGTTCTTGGCAATTGTTTGCAGTTGAAACTCCATTGCCTCCACTGCGTTATCAAGCAAACGTGTCATATCTTCTTTTGAATATTTTTTCAAGAACTCATCTGGGGCCAATTTTTCCGGAAGGGTGGCAACCTTTATGGAAAGTCCACTAGGACGCAAAATGTCGATGCTTCGCATAGTTGCTTTTTGTCCAGCTCCATCTCCGTCCAAAAGTAAAACAACATTGTCGGTCATTTTCTTAAGTTCTTTTGCGTGAAGTGGGGTGATTGCAGTGCCTAGGCAAGCAACAGTGTTGTTAAAACCATTTTGATGCATTGAAACAACATCAAGTTGCCCTTCAACCAAAATGATTCTTGGCACGTTTGAGTGCAGTTCGTTTCTAAGTTTTTTGATTAAGTTTATGCCAAATATAACATGGCTTTTGTCAAAAACAATTGTTTGTGTGCTGTTTTTATATTTTGCAAAAGGCTTGTCTTCAATGATTCTTGCAGAGAATCCAATCACATCGCCATAGGTGTTAATAAGTGGAAAAGTGAGCCTTTCCGCAAATGCGTCATAAACTTTTCCGTTCGAGCCTGTGTCAACAAGTCCGGCTTTTTTCATGGTTTCGATGCTGAATCCTTGTTTTAATAGTTCTTGCTTCATGGAGTCGAAATCAGGGGAGTAACCCATTCCAAAGTTTGTGATGCTAGATGAACTTACTCCACGCTTTTTTAGGTATTCCATGCAAACTTTACCTTTTTCACTTTTGAGTGTTTTGTGGTAAAACATCGCAGCCGCCCTAAGCGCTTGAAGAACTTGTTCTTTTTCTTCTTTTTGTTTTTTGAGTTCTTGGCTATTTTCTATTTTAGGCATTTCCATTCCAGCGTTTTTGGCAAGTATTTCAATTGCTTGCATGAAGTCAACCCCTTCAAATTTGCGAACAAAAGTTATAACATCTCCACTTTCTCCGCACCCAAAACATTTGAAAAATTGATCAACCTCGTTAACACAAAAACTTGGGGTTTTTTCATAGTGAAAAGGGCAAAGACCCCAATAGTTTTTGCCTTTTCTTTCTAATTTTAGGTATTTTGAAACAGTGGAAACGATGTCACTACGTGATTTTAGTTCCTCTTTCCACTCTGTTGAAAATAAAGAGTTTGACATATAAATCCCCAAACAGAAACATAGCATTTAAGCTAAAAAATGTGTTTTTTTGTTATACCCTTATTATTTGTCATAAAGTTTTGAAATTACTTTTTATTTTTATATATTTTTTAAACTTTTTATAATAATATCAAACTTTCCAGTAAAATTGGCATTTAGAAGCACCAAAATCTCGTCTAAATGGTGG
>JAEETG010000032.1 GCA_016290255.1 Clostridia bacterium | reverse complement strand
TAACCAAATAAACTCTTCACTTGGCTTTGGTAAATATGAAGGCTTCACCGGAGTTAGTGGCTCAGATGGTGCGATCTTTAACACAGCAATTGCTTCATATTGGGAAGGAGGATCTCCTTTGGCTCCTAGCAATAACATCAACTATATAACTTTGGTATATCAAAGTGATAGTACCGGATATTATGCTGGCACATTGGAAGCAAACAAAAAATTAAATAATGAAGTATTTACCTACAGTGAAAACACAGATTCAATACCATACCTAGAATATGTGACCCCAATTGACAGAAGATATTTATAAAATCAAAAAAAATCTTATGAAATTTCATAAGATTTTTTTATTTATTTAATCCTAAGTTAAAAACTTTTCTAATAAACTTGTTTGCAATTGTTCCATTTGGTTCAATGGTTTCAACAACACCATTTATGAGGCTTGTTTTAAATGGTCCAACTTCAGAACTATCTAGGCTTAGTTCGCGGTTATCACCCAAGGCAAAGAAATATCCATCTAAAATTGTGATTGATCCATCTTCGTTTAGCTTGTAGCCTTTCCATTCATATGAATTATATTGCCCAGTGCTTGATCCAATTGAAAACGTTTTTGCACAAGTGTTGCCATCAAGCCTTTTTATGCTTTGAGTGTAGTCCTCATAAAGTAGGGTTAACTCACTTTCTCCTTTTTCTTTCAAATACACTTCGGATTTTTGTTTTTCTTCATTCCAAACAATTTTGATAGTGTCGCCAGCGGTTGCAATAACTCTTTTTATGATAAGTTCATCTTTGTTGTAGTCTGAAAAATCAATAATAACAATGTTTTTTCTTTCAATATTGTGTGTTTTGTTCACAATAACAATGTCAAATTGGTTGTTTTCTTCTGAAAAATCATAGTTAATGGTTGGCTGCATAGATTGCCCAGAAACAACTTTTGCCTCGTGATAGAAACACCAAATCATCATGGTGATAATCATGAGAAGAAGCATAATTCCAGACAAAATGTTCAAAAAAGTTGTTATTTTCACTGATGTTTTTTCAATTATCCTTGAACTTTCCTCATAATTTATTTTCATCTTCTTTTCCTTTTATAAATATAATATTATCATAAGAAAATCAAAAAAACAAATAAAATAAAGGGGTGTTTTGCCCCTTTATGTTATATTTTGTTGTTAAATTAGGCATCATATTCTGCTTTATAGTTTGTGATGCTTTGTTCAATAATCTTCTTGGCGCTTTCAATTCCTTCAACGCCTTTGATTTCTGTCACTTTGTTTTGAAGTTCTTTGTAGCGTTTGAAGAAGTGGCACATTTCATCATATGTGTGTTGTGGAAGGTCGTCCATTGTTTTAACCTTTTTGAAGAATGGGTCATCAACTGCAACAGCAATGATTTTTTCATCCATTTCTCCGTCATCAACCATAACAATCATTCCAATAGGTTTGCAGTCAACCAAAATTCCAGGAATAAATGCTTCTGAAGACAAAACCAAAACATCAAGTGGGTCACCGTCGCCCCCAAGAGTTCTTGGAATAAATCCGTAGTTGGCTGGGTAAACCATGCTTGTAGACAAAAGCCTATCAAACTTAATAAGTCCAGTTTCCTTGTCTAGTTCATATTTGTTTTTGTTGCCTTTTCCAATTTCAATAAAGGCTGTAAATTCATCAACTCCAATTCTTTGTGGGTCGATATCATGCCAAATGTTCATAATTTTAACCTCTCTTATTGTTTATGTCTCCTATTATAACACACATTTTCACATTTTGGCAAACAAAATTATGAATTATTTGACTTTTTTCAATAAAAGTGTTATAATAAAGGTATAAAGTTAGGGAGGAGCATATGTCATTTTTTCCTTTATTAACAATGGGTTATATTTTTGGGAAAGCCGGACATGGAATTTTGAAAGGGAGCGCCGACAGCATTTTGCGTGCTTGGTATCACAGACCAACTTGTCTTGAAATTGATAGTTCAAAAAATCCGCAGGAATATTCTTTTATTCAAGATTTAGATATTGGGGAAACAACAGGCAAATTTCGTAGGTTATATAGAAGACCAGCCTATAGAAGATATGTTGAAAGAATCAATCAAGGTGGTATTCCTCTTGCTGCAATCACTGATAGACCTGCAAAAAACATTTTGGAAGAAATATCTAGTGACGCACTATATCGAAACAATAGCGTTGTTATCACAAATGGTGGTGCGTGTGTTTATGAACTGGTGAATCCAACAGCGGTTAATGCAGAAGATAGATATCAAAGAGTTAGAGACCTAAAGCTTAGTGTTGGTTCTGTTAATGCGCTAAGGCATGTTATTGAGGGCGTTTCAACCAACGGCGGAGCAAGAAACATGCCACTTGGAGCATTTGTTGTGAACACAGATGAGTCAAGAAACATTTATGTTCCCGATAAAACATCACTTTTTGCAAGAATGAGAATCAGTTTTGGATTAAAAAGAAGAAACATTATTTCAAATGATTCTTATGATGTTGTGAAATCAGAGGCAAGAAACATAAGTTTTGAGATTTTTCCAAAGTTTTCACACGATTTTATGGTTAAGAGAACTTCCCTTCAACACCTTGTGAATTGGGGGAAAAAAGAATCAGAAATGGGCGCCGCATCAGATAGAGAATTTATTGATAGGTTCCTAAAATCAAGGTTCATAAGATATATTGGAAGATATTCGCCAACATATGAGCCAGCTGATCCAAGAGTTCCAAACAATTCAAGATATATGAATTTGCCAAAACTAAGAAACTTTTTCTGGAGGCATAAAAACACCTATGTTGACGGATTAAACCAAATTGATTTGGCAAGGGGCACACTTTTAAGCCTTATTTCAGCTCGTGGTGCTGAGGGATCACTCCCACCATATTTTATGGACACCTGCGTAACATTTTCAACAAAGGGGTTGGAGTTTGTTCCAATTGGTGCAAGTAAAACTTTTGCTATTGAAAAAATGGCAGAACTAAGGTGTGGTCCAAGGCCTAAAATTATTCCAGGCCCTGGTGGCTACACCCCTGCTGAAAAGGCAGCAATAAAAGACTGGGAGATAGAATATAGAAAATGTATGAAAAAATGTATGATTTCTGGAGATAACTACAGCGATTTTATGCGCCCAGTTCCAATCAAAGAATTGAGTGCAGAATATGAAAAATGGAGAAATGATGAATTAGCAAAATGGGTTGGGGCAGGGAAAGCCCCAGCAGACTTTAAGTGTAGTGTTGACATATTAGATGTGTTTATGGCACTTTCAACAACACCTCCAGGACTCACATTTGGCGACATTAGAGACATGGGAATTAGATATAATGTCACAGCAAATTCATGTAGTTCATCTCTTTTGGACCTAAAGCATGGTGATGAGGTTGCCAAAGAGAAAATTATGATGGAAACAAAGGAAGGCGTAAAGAAAGTTCCTGACATTGAAAAATCAATTCAAGATAAAAGAGATGCAATCACAAAACTTGATGATGATTTATTAAATCACCGAATTTGTGGAATCACCTATAAAAGGTTAAAAGCAGAGCAAGAAAAATTGATTAGCGACCTTGAAGATGAAAAGAAAAAAATATATGCAGATCAAAAAAATAAGTTCAAAGCACATAAAGATTCACTCAGAGATCCAACAAGATATAATCGTGAAGATGATGATGATTGGAAAAAGAACGCAAACAACAACAAAGCTTCAACTGGAAGAGAATTGCAAAATCAGGTTGAAAGAAGAATAAGCGAAATTAAATTTTAGTTTTGTAAAATTTTAAAAAATAGGCAAAATTGGTTGATATTTTGCCTATTTTTTTGTTAAAATAAAGGTAGATAAAAAATAGGGGAAAAATATGGCAACAAAAAGGTTGAATAGATATGAACTTTACAGTGCAACCAGTTCTGATATTCTTGAAGCAGAAAAGGCTGATGTTGATGAAGTTGAAACCGACCAAATGAAAAAAAGAGAATTAGGAAGAACTGTTGACTACAAAAAGAAACATCAAGAGTTTTTTAAAAGGGTTAAGTATAGTGACAAAGACTTTGATGTGAACGCTGTGAAAAAGGTTCAAATGCAGGTGTATGCATCAAACTCTAGTGATGTTTACAACCTAACATCAAAAGCGTCAATCATATTAACTATAGTTAGTGTTATTTTTGCAATTTTAATGTTTGCTGTTGCGTTAACAGTTATTGTTTTTAACACAATGAGTTATTCTCTTTATAAATATGAAGAAGAAGACATGACAGGGATTGTTGAAAAAGGTGACATCTTGGTGGTTTCAAAAAGCGTTTTCGATATTTTTGTTGACGACGTTGTTGTGTATAGAACTTTGGACGGAGTTGATGTTGTGAGAATTGTGAGAGATTATGACACAGAAAACATTATTCTCAACAATGCCAACAACACCGATCAAGTTGTTGTTAGCATTGCCGATATTGATGAAAGAATAACTGGCTATGTGAAATCAAAAATGAATGGTTTTGGTGAATTTTTGCTTTTCATGCTTAAATATTGGTATTATTTTGCTGGCGGATTGTTCATTTTGATGGTTGCATGTTTTGTTGCCAAACTTTTGATTGATAGGCACTATAACATACTTCTTATCAGAAAACTTGAAATCGAGAGAGAGAACATGGAAAAACGCCGCAAATACCTTGCTGAATCAATCGATCTTTTGGAGAAGAAAAAAGGAACTTTGTTTAATAATGTTGAGGCATTTGGTGACATGCTTGATGTCAACAAAGCCCCAGACACCAGAAGAGAAAGAAAAATGAAAAAACTTCAAATGCAACTTCGCGATAGGCAGCAAAAACAAATTGAGAGCCTAAAGGGTGAAAAACAAGAAGAAGTTGTTGATGAAGAAAAGAAACAAGAAAAGCAAGTTGTGGACTTCTTGAGAGAAAAAATAAATGAGCAAGAGAAAGAAAACAAAGAAAAACTAACCGAAGAAGAAATTGAACGCAGAAGAAAAGAGGCAGAAGAAACTAACAAGAACGTTGGTCATTAATTCAAAAAAATGTGAGTCACAGGGCTTGCATTTTTTTTTGTGTTGTGATATAATCTTTTTCAAGAATTGCAATTTATTGCCATTCCTTGCATTACAAAAAGTAATGCCGTATAGTCCAAAAGGAGGTTAAATCATGAACAAGTATGAACTTTTATACATCATTTCAAGCAATGCTGATGAAAAACAAAGAGAAGAAATCATTCAAAAGTTTGCTGACATGGTGACAAAAAGCGGTGGAACAGTTGATTCACTTGAAAAGATTGGAATGAAAAAGTATGCCTACAAGATTCAAGACAAAACAGAAGGATTCTATGTTTTGATGAAGTTCACATCAGTTCCAACTCTTCCAAAAGAAATGGAAGCAAAAATGCGTATAACAGAAAACTTTGTGCGCAACATGTTTATTCGTTTAGATAAATAATAAAAAAGATAGAAAGAGAAAAGAGAGAAAAAGATTATGAATAAAGTAGTTTTAATAGGAAATTTAACACACGACCCAGAAATGGTTGTCACAAATAGTGGTATTCCAGTTTGCCACTTTTCACTAGCCATCACAAGAAGATACACCAACAGTGAGGGAGTTAGAGAAACAGATTTCATTCCAATTGTTGTTTGGAGAAGTCAGGCAGAATCATGCCACAAATATTTGAGAAAAGGCAGCAAAGCTGCAGTTTCTGGAAGTTTGCAAATAAGAAACTATGAAACTAAAACAGGAGAAAAAAGATTGGTTGCAGAAGTTGTTGCAGATGAAGTTGAATTCGTTGGAAGCAAAGTTTCAGGTGACGCTGACGCAATGGAGCCAAAGCAAGAAGCAGCAGAGAGTGTTGTTGAACTTGAACCAGTTGATGATGGAGATTTACCATTCTAATAATATATAAAAGGAGACAAAAAAATGGCTGCAGAAAAACAAGCAAAAGAAGTTAAAACTGTTGAACAACCAAAAGATGCAGAAAAGCCAGCAAAAAAGGCTATGGAAAAACCAGCAAAGCCAGCTGAAGGTGCTGAAGTTAGAAAACCAAGAAGACCAGCTCCAAGAAGAAAAGTTTGTGCTTTTTGTGTTGACAAGGTTGAATACATCGACTACAAAGATGTTGCAAAGATTAGAAAATTTGTGACAGAAAACGGAAAAATTATTCCAAGTCGTCAAACAGGAACTTGCTCAAAACACCAAAGAGACCTAACAACAGCAATAAAAAGAGCAAGATATATGGGATTACTTCACTACAAAGGTGAATAATATTAATAAAGTGAGTTGTAAAAACTTGCTTTATTTTTTTATTTATATTATAATTTTTATATATTTTGGTGGTGTTTATGGAAAATGAATACGATATTATAATTGTTGGGTGTGGGCCGGCTGGAATGACTGCAGCCATTTACGCCAAACGTGCGGGAATGAAATGCTTGATATTGGAAAAGTTATCACCAGGTGGGCAAATAATGATAACCCCAATGGTTGAAAATTACACTGGTTTTTCAAAAATAGACGGTTTTTCACTGGGGCAAAAAATGTTTGAACAAGTGAAAGCGTTTGGAATTGATGTTGAATTTTGTGAAGTTCACAACATTGAACTCGATGGAAAATTGAAAAAAGTTAAAACAGGGGCAAAAACATATGTGGCACCAGTTGTTGTTTTGGCAATGGGGGCAGCATCAAGAACCCTTGGAACGCAAGAAGACAAAAAATTTGTTGGGAAAGGCCTAAGTTATTGCACTGTTTGCGATGGGGCGTTCTTTAAAGATAAAAAAGTTGCAATTGTTGGGGGCGGGAACACAGCCCTTGAAGACATTGCATATATCTATAATATTGCAAAAGAAGTTGTTCACATCAATAGGAGAAGTGAGTTTAGGGCTGATGACAAAAACATTCAAGAATATCAAAAACTCTTAAAGCAAAAGAACAGCAAAATCATTCCAAAATATGGTTATGTTGTTGAAAAACTTTGTGGAGAGAAAAAACTTGAAAGCATTGACATCAAAAATCTAAAAGACGGAACAACAGAAAACATAAAACTTGACGGATTGTTTGTTGCAATTGGAAGAGTTCCTCAAACAGAAATTTTAGACAAAGAACTTGACTTAGATGAAAATGGATATATAATTGTTGATGAACACATGAAAACAAGCATAGATGGAGTTTATGCTTGTGGTGACATAACTCACAAAAGTTTAAGGCAAATTGCAACAGCTGTTGGAGATGGTTCCATTGCTGGAACATATGCAAGCCTTTATGTGAAAAAAATTAAAGCGGAGAAATGATAGAAAATGGGTAAAATATTTGGAACAGACGGAGTTAGAGGCGTTGTTGGAGAAAAGATAACAGAAAAATTTGTTTATGATCTTGCAAAAAGTGTGGGTGGTTATTTGAATAAATACAACCAAAAATCAAAAGTTCTTGTGTGTCATGACACTAGAACATCGGCACCAATGATTGAAAAGGCTGTTTGCAGAGGCCTAAATGAATTTGGAATTGATGTTGTTTGTGGGGGAGTTGTTCCAACTCCAGCGGTTCACTACCTAACAAAACTTCACAATTTCAGCATGGCAGTGATGATCACAGCAAGTCACAACCCTCACGAGTTTAATGGGCTTAAATTGATAACAAACGAAGGCTATAAGTTTAGTGCAGAGCAAGAAGATGAAATCACAATGATTTATGACAACATCTCAGCACAGTATTATAGCGAAAGTGCTGGAAAAACAGTTTATGATGAAAGCCTAAAATATGATTGGGCAGAATGTTTAATTAAACTTGTTGATGATGATTTCACAGGGCTTAAAATTGCTTTAGACTGTGCAAACGGAGCAAATTTCTATCTCGCTCCTTATGTGTTTAAAAAACTTGGCGCGCAGGTTGTTGCCATAAACGACACAAACAACGGTGAACTCATCAACAAAGATTGTGGAAGCACACATTTGGAACCTTTGTCAAAATTAACACCAGAAAAAGGTTGTGTTTTGGGATTTGCTTTTGACGGAGATGCCGACAGAATGAACGCAGTTTTGGCAGATGGAACTCCAATCAGTGGAGAAGAATTGTTGTTTCTTTGTTGCATGTTTTTGTATAAAAAGAACAAACTCACAAACAACAAAATAATCACTCCATATGTCACAAACTGTGGAATTGATGAAAGTTTGAAAAAGTTTTCAATTGAGGTTGTTCGTTGTGATGTTGGAGGAAAAAGCATTCAAAGAAAAATGCTTGAGCAAAACATTTCTTATGGAGCAGAGGACAACGGCCACATTGTTTGGGGAGACTATAACAAGTGTTCAGATGGTCTTTTAACAGCACTTTTCTTAACAAAACTATATAAAGAAGAAAAATACAAAGATATTTTGAAAGACCTAAAACTTTTTGAACAACTCAAAATCACTGTTCCAATAACAGAAGAGCAAAAAGGAAAATACAACAACGGAGCAATAAACACAGAACTAGAAGAACTAAAGTCAACGCTAAAGAAAAATGAAAGAATCATCACTCGTGTTAGTGGGACTGAACCAATCATTCGTGTTGTTGTTGAGGGTGAAGACACATCTGTTATTGCAGAAATAGGCAAAAAAGTTGAAAATTTAATCAAAAGTTTATAAAAAACAAGCCGAGGCTTGTTTTTTGTTTACAAAGCCTTTAAAAGAGGGGGAAAACAGCATGTTTTTATGGTAAATTTACCCAAAAATGGCATAATTTGGGCAAAATATGGTTAAAAAAGGGTGATTTTTTTCATTTTTTTATGAAAAATGCTTGATTTTATTTGGAAGAAGGCCGAAATTGTGCTATAATAAAGGTAACTTTAAAAAAGGAGAAATAAAGTTATGAACAAACAAGAGTTTATAGTAGCAGTTGCTGCTCAAGCAGGATTCACACAAGCTGATGTTGCAAAAGTTGTTAACGCAAGCCTTGATGTAATCACAGAATCATTAAAGAAAGGAGAAGAAGTTGTAATCACAGGTTTTGGTAAATTCGAAGCTAGAACTCGTAAAGCAAGAAGTGGAATCAACCCTGCAACAAAGGCTCCAATTAAGATTAAGGCAAGCAAAGTTCCTGCATTCAAAGCCGGAAAAGGTTTGAAAGACGCTGTTAATGCATAAAATCATGACTCAAAAAGGCTAACATTTTTTGTTAGCTTTTTTTATTAGGAAAAAATATGAAAATAAAAAATGTTAAACTTAAATCACCATACATCTTGGCTCCAATGGCGGGTTTCACTGATTGTGCTTTCAGGAGTTTGTGTTCATCTTTTGGGTGCGGATTAACGGTTACGGAAATGGTTAGTGCAAGAGGCCTTTTATATAAAGGCGAGGGCAGCCAAGCACTTTTATTTCACGAAAAAGATGAGAGTCCAAGATCGGTGCAAATTTTTTCTAACGAACCAGAAGTTGTTTCTCAAGTGGTTAAGAGTGGGGCTCTTGATGATTTTGACATAATTGATATAAACATGGGGTGTCCAATGCCAAAAATTGTGAAAGAAGGCATGGGCTCT
>JAEETG010000031.1 GCA_016290255.1 Clostridia bacterium | reverse complement strand
ATAGACTTAGAAGAGAAGACATCACAAGTGGAGACAAAATTTTGGAACAAAAACTTTTTCATTCTGTTTTAAAGGACGAATTAAAAAAGTATAAAAAAGAACACAAAGAAATTGCCAAAATGAGTTATAGACAACAAGTGAAAAAGTTTTATAAACCAAAAGTTAGGCTGAAAGATGAGAAGTTGAGAGAGGCACTTTGCGGGTTTTTTGAGGGCAAAACTTTGGATGAAAACACGGAAAAAACAAATGATGATTTGTTTAACAAAAGATCAACACTTTGCCATGAGTTTTTGCACTCAATCACAAAGAGAAGAGGAACCTGCTGGGGTGGAGTTAGCAACAATTCAAAATATTATTTGCACGAAGGAATGACTGAGTGGCTAACACTTAAAACCATGAAAAAGCACAAAGAATTTTTCAGTCCAAACGGAGAAGAAATAAAACCGTTTGATGCGTATGAGGGATTTGTTTCTTATGTTGAAATGATTGAAAGTGTTTTTCCTGGAGCCACAGAAGATGTTTATTTTAATGGAAAACAAGCAATAGAAAAATATAAGCACAAAAACATAACTCTTCTTCAAATGATTGATGATTTTTCTTCCATACAAATTCTTGAAGATATGGATTCTTATGATGACAACATTGAAAAAGAAAAAATTGCAAGAAAAATTCAAAAAGTTTTGAGCGGGCAAGTTGAAAAAGTTGAAGAGTTAAAAAAAGATAACATTATAAATAAGAAAAGTTTTGATAACTATTTGAAAAATGTTCAAAAATGTTATGACATAAACACGCACAACGCTGAAATTTGTGTGCCACACAATTTTTCAGACAAAAAACAAGAAAAAGCTTTTTAGAGCATAAAAGGAGGTGATGGGGTTGACCGAACAAGAAAAAGAAGAGTTAACAGTAAAAATACAAAAGCTTGCGAAAACGAAAAAAATTCAAAATCAGTTTAATTTGATGCTTGATGATTATGTTGAAATTGCAAAGTTTATTGTTCAAAAATATGGCATTGAAAACATGACTCAAATTATGGAACGCACTTTTGTTAGAACTTTCAAAAACCGTGATATAATTTCTTTGCAAAAAAAGAAAAATAATTCGGCAGGGATGCACACATTTTATATAAAAACAACGGGCAAAAAAAATGGCGAAAAAATCATAAAAACTTTTTCCAGAATTTCAATCAATCCATATCCAGGCGAGCAAGACAAATATATTGTTGTTCCAATGCATCAACACAATGAAAGAAAAGAAGATGCGACCATAAGTGATTCTAAACAAACCCCAACGCCCCTTGTGATTATTGGAAAAAATGCAAAATATGAATATGACCTTGACCCAAAACTTATTGAAAAAGGATTTTGGTCACTATATCGCGATCGCGCGGGAAGCGGAGAGAAAGATGAAAACATAAAAGAAGTGTTAACTATTCTCACGCATGAAATGATTCACTCAACTGCATCATATCAAATTATTAAAAAACCAAAGAAACAATTGGGTGACCTGCATGCTTGGGTTGGGCCAGATGGCAACTTGCTGTTCACTTGTTTGGGTGGAACAACAAATGAAGCCCTTCATGAGGGAATGACAGAATTCTTTACAACCGAAATTGTGTATGATAATCCTGATTATTATGGCCTGAGTGATTCGCAAAAATATCAAGAAAAATATTTCCCATATGTTCAATATGTGAGGAACATGCACCTATTGTTTCCAGAGGGAATCAAAGACATGTATTTCCATGGAACAGATAATATTGGAAAGCATAAAACAGATTATGTCACTCTAAAAGATCTTGTTGCCGATTTTGAACTTATGGACAATGCGGTGAAGGCTTTGCAAGAAAAAGCAGCAAGGCCACAAAATTTAACAGAAAGTGATTTGAAAGATTTTGAAATCATACAAAAAGTTTGGGAAAAACAAACAAAACTCTTTGACAAACTTTTGGAAGATGGAAAAATTTCACAAGCAACACACGAAGCCATGAAAGACAATTTGTTTAATTTTGTTCGCTATTCGTTTTATAAAGAATCATACAACATGCTCAGTGTTTCTTTGGTTGATGAAAACCTTGAACTAAAATCTGGATTTAGTTTGGCTTATTTGTTAAAAGAGAAAAAAAGAACAGAAAAAGAATTGCTTGATGGGCTTGGGCTGAAAGATCTTTTTGATTTGCAAGAAGTGAAAAAAGGTTCAATTGAATGCGTTGTGGTGCCAAAAGTTAAAAACCCCAAAAAAGCAATTAAAAAATCACTATTTTTGGAATCATTTTGTGTGACAAAAAGAAAAGATTTGGCTTTGATGCCAATCAAAGATGAAAAATTGTATGATAAAGAAATGTTTGAAAATGTTGTTGTTCTTGAAGACGGAATAATGGGATTCACCGATTATTTTGAGGACATGAAACTAAATGGATATAACACAGATGGTGCAATCAAAATTCAGGTTAAAGATGGAGTTGTGTCTGTTTTTAAAAACATGTTTTATGATGATGATTATGTTTCAAAAACAATTTATGATGAATATGCCAAAGAGTGGAAAACAATGCAGGATTTTGAAACACCTGCAACGCTTTCCCCAGCACAAACAATTGCTCTTTTAAATGTTTTAAAGGTGCTTGGTGTTTCGCTTTTGGACGCAGGAATTGCCCCGAACATTGAACTTGATGAAAGCGTGATGCAAAAATATTTTGAAATAGAGAGCAAAAACAAAGAAGAAAAAATGAAAAAAGAAATAGAAAAAGAAAACAAACCTGAAGAAAAAGATGTTAAAAAAGAAAAAAGAAGTTGGATTTCAAATTTATTCAAAAAAGGCGACAAGTCTTTTGGTAAAAATTAAATTTTTATGTTAACAACAAAACAAAATTAAAAGTAAAAAAGGAAGTTAAGAAAAATGGAAGATGGAAACGAAACAATAATGGATAAAAACAGTCAAATAATTAAAGTTCCAATTGTTAATGAAATGAAAAAAAGCTTTATTGCATATGCAATGGCAGTTAATGTGTCACGTGCAATCCCCGATGTTCGTGATGGACTAAAGCCTGTTCATAGGCGAATCTTATACTCAATGGGAGAACTCAATCTTTTTGCAGACAAACCATACAGAAAGTGTGCAAGAATCGTTGGTGATGTTTTGGGTAAATATCACCCACACGGTGACACTGCTGTTTATGAGGCACTCGTTAGATTTGCACAAGACTTCACTCTTCGTGCTCCTCTTGTTGACGGACATGGAAACTTTGGTTCTGTTGATGGTGACCCAGCGGCTGCCATGCGTTACACAGAAGCAAGGCTTTCCAAAATTGCTGGAGAGATGCTAAGAGACCTAGACAAAGACAGTGTTGACTTTGCACCAAACTTTGATGACACTTTGATGCAACCAGTTGTTTTGCCATCAAGATTTCCAAACCTTTTGGTGAACGGAGCAGATGGAATTGCCGTTGGAATGGCAACAGCAATACCAACACATAACTTAGGGGAAGTTATTGATGGTGTTGTGGCTCTTATTAACAATCCAGACATAACAATTGATGAACTTATGGATTATATCAAAGCACCAGACTACCCAACTGGTGGTATCATCATGGGAAGAATGGGAATCCGTCAGGCCTACAAAACAGGTCACGGAAAAATTATTGTTCGTGGAAAATGTGAAATTGAAGAAGATGACAAAGAACGTTTCCACATTGTTATCACCGAAATTCCTCACCAAGTTAACAAAGCAATGCTCATTATGCAAATGGCACAACTTGTGAAAGACAAACGCATTGATGGAATTAGTGACATTCACGAAGAAAGTGACCGTGATGGAATGAGAATTGTTGTTGACATAAAAAGAGAAGCAAACCCACAAGTTGTTTTAAACCTTTTGTATAAACACACCCAACTTCAAACAAGCAACGGAATAACTTTTTTGGCTCTTGTTAATGGCAGCCCAAAAATCCTTAACTTGAAAGAAATTTTGTATTATTATCTAGAGCACCAAAAAGAAGTTATCTTAAGGCGT
>JAEETG010000030.1 GCA_016290255.1 Clostridia bacterium | reverse complement strand
GAGCAAGATGCCATGGAAATTTTTGAAAAGGCAAAAGCGTGCCTTGATGACGTTTTGTCAACAATTGACCCAACACTTGTTTTTGGAATTGGAATCACAAACCAAAGAGAAACAACTGTTGTGTGGAACAAAAAAAGCGGAGTTCCTGTTGCAAGAGCAATTTCTTGGCAATGCCGAAGAACTGCTCCATACATCAAAAAACTTTCTGCCAAAAATATTGACTACATCAAAAAGACAACAGGGCTTATTCCAGACGCTTACTTTAGCGCAACAAAAATTAAATGGATTTTGGACAACAACAAAAGGGCTCAAAGTCTTTATGAAAAAGGCAACTTGTGTGCCGGAACAATAGACTCATTTTTGGTGTTTGGCCTCACAAACAAAAAAGCATTTATCTCAGACATAACAAACGCTTCTCGAACAATGCTTTTAAACATCAAAACAGGAAACTGGGATGACAAATTGCTATCAATTTTCAAAATAAACAAAAACATTTTGCCAACAGTTGTTGAAAATGACAAAATTGTTGGGCATTATTCCTACAACGGAGAAGAAATTCCAATTGCTGGAATTTGTGGAGACCAACAAAGTTCACTGTTTGGGCAAATGTGTTTTGACAAAGGCAACATCAAAATCACATATGGAACTGGCTCATTTATGCTTCTAAACACAGGAAGTGATTTGCTTTTTAGCAAAAATAAATTGGTTACAACTGTGGCTCTAAAACTTAAGGGAAAACCAATTAAATATGCAATTGAAGGAAGTGTGTTTAACTGTGGAACAGCAGTTGACTGGCTTGAAAACATTGGGCTCACACATGGCCCAAAAGATTGTGACAGATTGTCTCTTCAATTTGAAGACACAAATGAAGCTCACTTTGTTCCAGCATTCACCGGGCTGGGAGCCCCATATTGGGAGCCAAACGCAAGGGCGTGCCTTGTTGGAATTCTTTTAAACACCAAAAAAGAACACATTGCCAGAGCCGTTTTGGAAGGAATTGCATATTCAGTTTATGATGTGTTTAAAGTTTTGGAAAAAGACTTCAAGTTTATTGGAAAAACAATCAAGGTTGATGGTGGTGTTTCAAACAGCCAAGTTTGCATGCAAACAACAAGCAACCTAACACAAAAAGAAATCATCAAAAGTAAAGAAATGGAATCAACTTCAATGGGAGCCATTTATTTGTGTGGGCTGGCTCTTGGCTACTACAAAAATTTGACTAGTTTGAAAAAACTTTATAAACACGACAAAACCTACACACCAAAAATACCAGAAGCAAAAGTTAAAAGCCTTTATAACGCATGGAAAAATGCCGTTAAGAAAGCAATATAAGGAGGAAAATTATGACTGGAGCAAAATATGTTGACAGCTTCGATGGAGCAAAAATCTACACAAGATTGTGGGACGAAACAAAAAATCCAAAAGGAGTTGTTTTGATTATTCACGGAATGAGTGAACACTCTGCCCGCTATGATGAATTTGCAAAATTTTTAAACAAAAATGATTTTGTTTGTTTTGCATTCGACCTAAGGGCTCACGGAAAAACTTCTGTTGACATCGCCTCGCTTGGAAAATATGACGGGGATTTGTTTGGTGACTCAGTTAATGACGCAATCTTCTTTTCACACCTGTTAAACGAACTATATCCATCTCTTCCACTTCTTGTTTTTGGACACAGCTTTGGTTCTTTCATTTTGCAAAGATATATTGAGTGCTATGATAAATATGCTGGGGTGGCCTTTTGTGGAAGTGCAAACATGAAAAAAGAATCTAGTGTTTCTTTGGGACTTTTTGTGAGTGGAATGTCAAAACTATTCTGCGGAAAAAACAAACCTGCAAAACTTATTGCAAAACTAAGTTTTGGTTCTTATGCCAAAAACTTTGAAAACGGAAACTGGCTTTCAAGAGATGAGAAAAATTGGGAACAATATCAAAAAGATGACTATTGTGGATTTATTTGCAGCCACAACTTCTATAATTCATTTTTCAAAAACTTGAAAAAGATTTATAAAAAAGACAATTTGTTGCAAATTAATATTAAAAAGCCAATGCTGATTATTTCTGGGTCAAAAGACCCTGTTGGCGGATTCTCTAAACTTGCAACCAAACTTGACGAGCTATACACAAAACTTGGAGTTAAAAACAAAACATTTAAACTCTATGATGATGCTAGGCACGAACTATTGAACGAAACAAACAAAAAAGAAGTTTTTGACGATGTTTTAAAATATTTCAAAAGTTGCACAAAATAACAAAAACACAAAAACTATATGAAAACATTTGTCTTTTGTTGTGCATTTTGCTAAAATTATAGAACAAAAATAAAAAATTGGAGGAAAATATGATATATCCGGAGATGCCAAAAAGCAAGAAAAAAATGAGTTATATCGTTGGTGGAATTTTTGCTTTGCTTGTTGGCGCTGTTATCTTTTTACTGTTTTTGCCAAGCTTTTTGGACAAAAACTTTGGGTTCAAGCCATGGGATTGGACAACAATCATTCCAGACCTAAATTCAGATTTCTTTGGAGCGATTGGATTTTATATGAAACTTGCGCTACCAATTGTTTTGTTCCTTTGCGCAGTGAGCTCACTGTTTATGGGACTTAGCAAAAGTGGCGGAATGTTTAAGGGAAGCATTATGGCTTCAACTCTTGCTCTTGTTTTGAAACACTCACTAGAGCCAGCAAACCTAACATCAAGCATGAAAGGAGTTATTGATTATGTTTGCATAGGGCTTTTGATTGCAGCCATAGTTCTTGCAATCCTTGCCAGCGTGTTTAGATTTTTGGGAGAAGAACCATATGCCCCATTTAGAGCAAACTCATTTCACTTCTTTGCAAGCTATGCTTTGATTTTGATTACATTTTTTGATGTTTTTGCAGGCATCTTTGGGATTAACTCAATTTTGAGCAATGTGAACTACTATCTTGGAGCAATGCTTGGACTATTTTTGATTATTGCATCAATTTGGATGTTCTGCACATCAAACCGTGACCCAAGTGAATTTGGAGTTGGTTATGAGCGTGACGCAAAGATTAAAGCAGATCAAAAAGGTCAACCAGCTCAAGCTGGGCAAGAACAATCAGCTCAAGCAACTCCTCAACCAGGTCAAGAACAAGCAAATCAAGAAATGGCACAAAATGCCGAACCAACACCAGGGGCAGAGCAAAACGCAGCACCTCAGCCAGAAGCTCAACCACAAGAAGCTCAGATGCCTCAACAAAATCCTGTTCCTCCACAAACTCCAGAGCAAGGAGTTCAACCACAAATGCCTCAAGGGCAACCTGCTCCTATGCCAGCAGCCCCTCAACCACAACAACCACCAAGAATTGGGCCTGACGGAAGGCCACTTCCTCCAATTCCAAGGCCACCAATGCCAAGGCCACCAATGCCACCAAGAATTGGACCAGATGGAAGGCCACTTCCTCCAATGCCTCCAAGACCACCAATGCCTCCAAGAATTGGGCCTGACGGAAAACCACTTCCACAAGTGCCTCCAATTCCTCCAAGAATGCCAATGCCCCCAAGGCCACAGGTTGCTCCTCAGGGAGTGCCTCCAGCACAACCAACTCAGCCAGCACAACCTGTTCCACCGGTTCAACAGCAAATGCCTCAAGGGCAACCAGCACAACCAGCTCAGCCAGCAGCTCCAGCTCAACCAGCTCAGCCAAATGGCGTTCCTCCAGTTCAACCAACACAACAAGCACAAAATAACAGCGGACAAGAGGGGAACTAATATATGAAAAAGATTGATGAAAAACAAAAAATGTGGGACCCAAGATATATGAGCGTTGCAAAACTTGTTGCAACATGGTCAACCTGCATTAGAGAAAACAGACAAGTTGGTGCTGTGATTGTTAAAGACAACAGAATTGTTGCAACCGGATATAACGGAGCACCATCTGGAATAAAAAGTTGCCAAGACCGTGGCGAGTGCATGAGAGATAAACTCAATATTGAAAGTGGAACAAGGCAAGAAATGTGCTTTTCAATCCACGCAGAACAAGCGGCAATCATTCAAGCTGCAAAAATGGGAATATCAATAAACGGTGCAAGCATTTATATCACGCATCAGCCATGTTCACTTTGTGCAAGAATGATCATACACTCTGGAATAAAAAGAATTGTTTATGAACAAGATTATCCAGACAAGTTCTCAATAAAACTTTTGAAAGAAGCAGGAATGGAACTTGTGAAAATAAAACAAAAATAGAGCAATCACTGCTCTATTTTTTTGTTAGAAAACAATTTCATCTTCACTACTTTCACAAACGCCAGCTTCACTTTTTTCGGCTTTTTCTTTTTCAACCGCTTTGTGGTAATTGTCTATGTCATAATATTTGCCAGGTGCAATATATTTTTTGTAGGCCCCATCACTATAGAAAGGTTTTTCCATTCCAAATCTTCTCAAAATTCCACTAAAAATTGGTTGTTCATATTCTTCTTTGTAAACCTCGCATTCTTCAATTGTTTTGTATTGGCACATGTCGTTGCATTGTTCACAAATTGAATTTTTTGTTTTTTGTGGCATATCCCCTTTGCATTCACTGATCACACTTCCAACAATTTCAAAGTTTCTGTCTTTGTCTTTAAGTTTGGATTGTTTCACATTTTCACCCAAAGTGATGTCACTGTTTTTTATTGTTGAATCTTCTATCTTTGCATTATTTCCAAACGTTGCAATCATTGAACCCTCGATGATTGTTGCTTTGTTCAAAGTGAGTTCTCCCTCTTCACAAACAACTTCACTGTTGTCTATTAGTGTTCCGTCCAAAACTTTAACGTCCACAACATTTGATGGCCCCTTAATCACAATGTTTTCGCCCTCAAAGTTTGATTCTTCAATTATGTTTTTTTCATTGAAAATTGATTTGATTGAAATATTGTTTCCGTTGATTGAATTTTCTGTGTTTTTGTTGCCAACGAGGCTTGAATTTTCAATTTCAATAAACATTCCTGAAATGGAATAATTTGCCATATCACAGTCTTTTATGGTGATTTTTTCGCCGACTATATCACAATTTTCCGCCTCAAAAGAAGATAGTGGCAACGTGGAAATCTTCACATCTCCACGAACTGATGTTTTTGAAAGTGACATTTTTGCCATTGCCCCAACACTAATTACAACATTTCCTTCAAATGAACACTTTTTGAGGGTTAGTTTACCCCCATTTGGAGCCCTTATGATTGGCACATTTTCTATGTTTTGCGAACTTGGAGAAAATTTGCATCCTTCAATTTTTAGGCCATCTCCGATATTTGCGGAAACAAGAGCACAAACCTGACCTTTCTTTGAATTAGGCACAATGTCTTCTCTTAATTTAAGCTTATAATATTTCTCTCCAGTCACCAAAACAACATCATTTTTGTCCAAATAGTATAGTTCATCTATGATATCTTGTTTTTTCACGCCAATCACCTCCATTTACAAAACTATTATAACAGACAAATTCATTTTCGTCAACTTTTCGTGTGCGAGTGTTTAAAACTGTTTTTATGAAACTATTATTGACAACAATAGTTTAAAATATAAAAAAGAAAAAGCCTTTTTAGGCTTTTTACTTGCTGAAATATTTGGCATATTTATCAACGCGGAGTTCAGTTTGCGTTTTATCTTTTTGTGGAAGGTCAATAGTTCCCAAATTGTTAGCCTTATTTTGAAGCATTGCAGGCACAAACAAATAACCAATGATTGTGATTGAAAGCAAAAGATACACAACCCCAAGGCTGCTTTTCTTTGCTCCCATAAATGTGAGCCTAGAGTCGATTGTGAAAATCCACATAATCCAATAAACAATGTTCACAAGTGGAACAAGAGATATGAGAATATGTCCCCAAGGCATGATGCCTTTGCCTGTTTCTTCTCTAACTTCATCTTGAAACTTATAGTTCCAAACAACATAATAGATTCCAAAAGTTAAACAAGCCCACAAAATCATTAAACCAACTTTTCTTTGTTTCATTATTTCCCCCACTTTTATTATTAACATTTTAACAAAAAACATTGAAAAAGACAAACAATTTGGGGAATATCACAAAAGTTTATTGACTAAACATGAAAAAGTGATTATAATTTGTTATATAATAACAATTATTTTAAAAGGAAAACAAAAAATGCAAGATATTATGCGCATTAGGCACTCTCTATCTCACGTGATGGCAGAGGCCGTTAAAGAAATTTACAAGGATGTTAAACTCGCCATTGGCCCAGCAATCGACAATGGTTTTTATTATGATTTCGACATTCCTCAAGCAATCCTGCCTGAAGACCTTCAAAAAATTGAAGACAAAATGAAAGAAATCATCAAAAAGGATTTTGATTTCACTCAAAGTTTTATGACAAAAGAAGAAGCAAGAAAGTTTTTTGCAAATGAGCCATATAAACTTGAACTCATTCAAGGAATTCAAGACGAAAAAGTTTCAATCTACACAAGTGGTGATTTTGTTGATCTTTGTGCTGGCCCTCACGTTGAAAGCAGCAAAGAACTAAGAAGTGCTGCATTCAAACTTATGAGCATTGCTGGAGCATATTGGAGAGGAGACAGCAAAAACAAAATGCTTCAAAGAATTTATGCTGTTTGCTTTGCCTCAAAAGAAGAACTCAAAAAATATTTGTTTGAAATTGAAGAAGCAAAACGCCGTGACCACAGAAAGCTGGGGCCCGAACTAGACCTATTCTTTTTGGACGACACAGCACCTGGAATGCCATATTGGCTCCCTCATGGCCTAAAACTATATAACAAACTTTTGGCTTTCTGGAGAGAAGAACACGAGGCTCGTGGCTATCAAGAATTTTCTGGCCCACAACTAAACTCAAGAAAACTTTGGGAAACATCTGGCCACTGGGCACACTATAAAGACAACATGTTCATAACAGGTGAAGAAGAAAATCCTCTTGCACTAAAACCAATGAACTGCCCTAACTCAATTATGGTTTACAAACACAAAGTTAGATCATATCGTGAACTTCCACTAAGATTTTGCGACTGTGACAGACTTCACAGAAAAGAAATATCTGGAACACTTCACGGCCTACTAAGAGTTCAAAGTTTCACTCAAGATGATTCTCACAACTACATTCGTGACACACAAATTAAAAGTGAAATTAACTCAATACTCGACATCGCAGACAGATTTTATGACATTTTTGGAATAAAATATCATGCAGTGTTGTCAACAAGGCCAGAAGACTATATGGGAGACATCAACCTTTGGAACAAAGCAGAAAGCGAACTGAAAGAAATTATGACAGAGCGTTTTGGAAAAGATGGCTTTGAACTAAACGAAGGTGATGGTGCATTCTATGGCCCTAAAATTGACCTTTTGATGACAGACGCTTTGGGAAGAAAATGGCAAACTGGAACAATCCAACTAGACTTCCAACTTCCAAGAAACTTTGACCTAACTTTTGCAAATGAAAAAGGAGAACTTGAAGTTCCTGTTATGGTTCACCGTGTGATTTATGGTTCTTTCGAGCGTTTCATTGGAGTTTTAATCGAACACTTTGCTGGAGCCTTCCCATTCTGGCTATGCCCAACCCAAGCGGGAATTGTTCCTGTTTCTGAAAACAACTTTGAATATGCAAAAGAAGTTGCAACTGTTTTGAAAGAAAACGGAATCACACCAGAAATTGACCTATCTCAAAACGGAATGGGTGCAAAAGTTAACTCATTTAGAAAAATGAAAGTTCCATACACACTCATTTTGGGAGAAAAAGAACAAAATGAAAAAACTGTTTCAATCAAAATTCGTGGAGGAAAACAAGTCAACGACATTCCTCTTCAAAAGTTTGTTGAAGTATGCAAAAAGCAAAACAAAGACAGAACTTTGAATCTTGTTGAAGAGTTTTAATAAAAAAGAAAGCAAAATTTGCTTTCTTTTATTTTTTATCGCCAAAAACAAGGTCTAAGTTTTTGTTTGCATTTTTTTGTTTTAATAATTCTCTTTTAGATTTTAAATCTGTTATGTTTTTAACAACTTGCTCATATGCTTTGTTTGCTTTTTTCAATTCAACTTTTTGTTCTTCTTTTGTTGAATGTTTACCAAAAATATAACCATCTTGCATAACTTCTGTTTTTTTGCCGCCACGGTCAATGTAACCTTGTATTGCTTCTTTCTCTTTTTTTATTTCTTTTTTCAAAAACTTTTTCTTGGCAATGTCGTCAATAATTTCTTGTTGTTTTTCCTTTAATAAATGTTTGTAATTCTTTTCAACAACTTTCCATAAACAATCATTAATTTCAGGAATTCCTCTCACAATTTTTGAATTATTGTTTTTTGCCTGAACCGCAATTGTGGAAAACTTTATTTTTTGATCGTTACTCAAAACAAACTCAACGTTTTCTGGTTCGGCAAGATTGATTTCAACAGCAGACAACACTTCTTTGCTTTGTGCGTATTCCAAAAAATCTTCAACTTCTATTTCTCTCACATCAAAAAGCCCAATTGCCACATCAAAAACGCCTTGTGCTGCAACAATGGAATAGACAACGCATAACTGCTGAATAACTTCCGAATTTACTGTTCTCTGACCATTGTCATATGCAATTGAATTTAAAATATAATTTGGTTTAATTTTTTTGCTCGCTTTCACAACATCATATAGTGTTGTGTTGAACAGCTCTTCATAACCTTGTGCTGCTTGCAATCCCTCGTTTTCAATGTTGCGTCTTAGTTCTTCTATGTTCATTTTTAACCTACCTTATTATAATTTTAAGATTATCTTTTGCGTCACTTATTTTCAAAGTTTTCACATCATTATGTAAGCTTGCGATAATCGATTTTTCTTGCAGTTTATATTCTTCTTTCACCTCGAGTTCATTCTTGAAAAATGATTTTAATCTTTCTCTATTTTCTTTATCTTCTGGATGAGCAGCAATGAGCGTATTTTCGATTTCAATATTTTGTTTCAACTCTTCGCTATCTTCGCAAAAATGCCCCAAGAGTTTTCTTCTGCTTTTGATTTCTCCAATAATTTTTTTGATTTCTGCTGCTTGCATTTTTTCAACATTTTGTTCAACAACATTCCAAAGGGCGTTTCCAATCTCTGGATAATCCCACATTATCTCGTGCATCTCACCTTCTCTTGTGACGTGAATATTTTCAATTATTTTTCTTCCTTCAATTCTTGCATTTTTTGCGTTTTGTTCAACAAATTGACCACGTTTATTTGATGTGTCGTTTATCAAACTTTTTCTAACACTCAAAAC
Source organism: Clostridia bacterium (assembly GCA_016290255.1). Lineage (GTDB taxonomy): Bacteria > Bacillota > Clostridia > Christensenellales > UBA1242 > UBA7584. Next base: position 8,152 of record JAEETG010000030.1, on the reverse strand, counting down.
ATATTCATTATTGAATAAAAGATTTATGTTCACATTTTGTAAGTTTTCTTTTTCAAGGCAATTTTGTGCTTCTTCATCAAAATTTGTCCTCTTTGTTTTTTTGAACGCAATTGGTGTTTTTCTGCCAGTTTTTTCATCAAACAAAGAATAAACAATAACTAAGTCATTCACAAAAACATCTTTGATTGAGTATTTTATTTGCACCACACCATCTTCATCTTCAAATATTGTTTTTGCCTTGCCATAGTTGTTTTTCTTGTTGTAGTCAACATAAAAGTCTGCAGTAAGCTCCAGGTTTGGAAACTTCTCATTGATAGAAGAAAAAACAGACAACAAATCTGTGTTAAACAATTTTTCAACTTTTTTGAAATCAGCAAGTCTTTCCTCCCTTTCTTTCTTTGTTGAAATTTCCAAAAAATCTCTAATTTCCTGAAGTGTTTTAAAGTCTTCCATAATTTACCCCTCATTTGGTTTTAATTATAACACAAACAAGGGCTGTTGTAAATACCCAAAATTTGGGTTTCTTTAACTTTTCCATACAACAAAAAAAGACAAATGGTTTTTCTCATTTGTCTATTTTGCATCACTTTGAGAAGCGAAAAACTTGTCAAAAAATGGTTTTGCACTATCACAAATATAATCATAATATTTCTTCACATTTTTTCTAATTTGTGTGGAAGAAATGTGAATTTCTTTTCTAAACTCATCTTGCAAAACATATTTGCTTTCTGGAAAATATTTTTTATACTCTTGTTCATAAGAACGTTCACTGCCATAAATCACATCAATTTTTTCGCCCAGAAGGTCTTTGAGCCTTTTGCTCCATTCTTTCCAACCAAAAGGCATTGTTGGAATTCCCTCTTCATTAAACTCAACAATTTCAATGTTTTCAATGCCTTTAAGTTCATTTCTAATCCACTCTGCTTTTGTTTTTAGGTCAATGAAAGGAATTTTTGCCTCATCACAAAGTTCCTTGTTCCTTTTTTCATCTCCGCCAACAACAACAAACAGTTTGCTGCAAAGTTTGCTTGCTTTTTTTATTGCGTTTATGTGCCCTTTGTGCGGTGGCAAAAATTTGCCCACAAACATTCCAATCATTTTTTTACCTCACTTTTATCTCTAAGCAATTATAACATAATATAGTCAAAAACAAAAACAATCGCATCACTTTTGTTTAAGTTTTTTATGATTTTTAAAACACGCAACAATGGTTGCAATCACGCAAAAAAGCCCCAAAACACCCATCATTGGATACACAATTGTAACAAAAGAAGAAAATCCAATTCCTGACAATAAAAGTGCAAGAAGTGAAGATATTAGCGAACAAACAAATGTGCTTTTAACATATTCTTTTAGCCAGTTTGTGATTGTGAACAAAAGAGCAAAAGCAGTGCTCAAAAGCCCAAGCCACACAACAAACAAAACAAAAAATCCAAAGGGTTTACTAAGGCTTGCCCCCAAAAACACAATTGGCATATCATAACTTGCAGACTCTGGGCACAAAAGAAGAAGATATGTGATTGAAACCAAACTCAAAAGAAGCAAAGAACTTCCCAAAATTCCGCCCAAAATTAATTCCTTTTTTGTGTGGTTTGTTCCCATTTTTGAAAAAATAAATCCAGAAAAAAACATGTTGGAACACACAAACAAAACCGCATACAAAAGCCCAAACCCAGCTTGAGTTTTTGTGCTTTTGATTATGTGAAAAACAAGTGTTTCATCGCACATTTTGTAAACAAAAATAACCCCAATGCAAGTTAGAAGCAATGGAACAATCACTCCATTTGTTTTTGTAACTCCAGCAAAACCAAAACACACAACCAAAATGGAAATGATTGCTGAAAAAACAGAGGCAATTCTATATGGAAAATTTGGAAAAACAGAAAAGAACAAACTGTCAGCACCAGCAAACATGGAACTTAGAACCAAAACATTGGCAATCACCAAAACAATTTCACTTAGAAAAGAAAATTTTTTATATAGAACCAAATTGCTTTTTTGCACCGTTGTTATTTGAAATCTTTTTCCAAAACTAAAAAACAACAAAGAGCAAAAAAAGAACAAAACAGCAGTTAGAAAAATGTTTAAAAAACTAATGTTTCCCCACTGAGCAAAATATGCCCAAATTTCTTTTCCGGAAGCAAATCCAGCACCAACCAAAGTTCCAAACATGCAAAATCCAATGCTTATGATATTTCTAATTTTTGTTTTCACTTTTCACCTCTTGGCTTTTTGCAACAGAAAAAACATCTTCCACTAATTTTTTGTCAACATCAAAAAATTGGCAGGCATTGAAAAAAACTTCAACATTTTCTTTTAGAAGAAAACAAGCAACAACCTTTGAAGACATGTTTTGAAGAAATATGCTTGTGTTGCCATAACTCGCTTTTTTCAAAATTTTTGGAAGAAGCATAAGTTTTGGATAGAAGCACTCAGCATAAGAAATTGCCGAGCACACCCCATCACAAAAATTTGCTGGAAAACTTTTGAGTTCATTTCTTTTGATGTTAAAACTTGAATAGACGTGTTTGCAAACAAAATTATAATTTTCAAACACTCCGCTTTTTAGAGCTTCTTTCAAAATAACAAACTTTTGTTTGGGTGTTGGGCTTGTTTGAAGCATCAACTTTTTAACCAAGCAAATTGCTTTTTTGTTTTTTGAAGAAATGAGGCTCATTGTTGCTTTTTCAGTTAGTTCCAAATCATTTAATTCATAGCTCCATAAAATGTCATTTAAAAGATTATAACTTTTGTCTATTTCTTTTGAAAGGATGCCGCCAAAAAACACCTCAATCAAGTTTTCCACTTTTGCACTTTCAATCTCTTTTGGAAGTTTTTTGGAAATCTTGCATTCCTCCCCCAATTCACAAGTTTTGATTGCATCATAGAAAAATGAATAAACAGGATTTTCTTCATCAAGCCACATGCTTTTGCCAACTGACGCCAGAGCATCTTGCTCTTTTTTTAGGTTATAATAACAAAGCCCACAAAACAAATGATTGATTGGGTTAAACTGCTCAATCTCACAAAGTTTTTCAAAATAGAAAGCAGCATGAAAAAAATCTTTTTCAGAAGACAAAAACATTGCAACTCTTTTTAGGTCTTCCTTTTCACTGAAATCAATTTCCAATAGTTTTTGAACAATTTTTTGCTTTTTTTCAATTTTGTGCTTTTCATATATTTTTGCCAAAACAATGTGTGCTAAACTTTGATTATTGTTCTCAAACAAAGACTCTTTCGCTTTTTGCTCAGCCGATGAAAAATCCTCATCCAAAAAATCGCAAAATGCCATAAGTGCAAGAGTTTCGTGGGTTGTTTTCATTTGAGCCAAAAGTTTTCTTGCCATGGTGCCGTTTCCGTTTTTTAAAAGCCTTTTAATAGTCGCCAGATAAACATCTTCATCATCTTGTTTTTCTATTTCACATTTCACAAAATTTGTCCACTCCAAAATTGCTTCTTTAAACACATTTAAAACATCCCATTTGATGGCCGCTTGAAAATAGTCTAAAGCCAAATCAAACCTTTTTTGGCACACCAAATTTCTGCCAATTCCAAAAAAGGCACTCGCCCTAAACAGTTCATTTGGAGCCAAACGAAAAAAATGGTTTGAGCTTAGTTCATATTGCTCCATTTCATAATAATTTTGTGCCATCATAACATTTAATTTTTGTTTTTCTTTTTTATTTTTGCAAACTTGTTTTGCATTTTTAATTGCATCCAAAACACCCCACAAGTCCCCCGTGCTTTGGCGTGCGTATATGAGATTAAAATAGTGTTTCACACTTTTTCTAAACTTAACAATTTTTTGCATACTCATAGTTTATGAATTAACAAAACAAAAAAGAATACTTGCGTGTTAAAACAGCAAAAAAAGGTGGTAAGACCAAGCATTTTTCTTTAAAATGGGTATTGACCCAAAGGGGTTTTTATGCTATAATATAAGTAGATAAAAGGGGTGAAAAAAATGGAAGGAACAGAAAGTTCTTGTTTTGTTGTCTCTGAAATTACAGAAAGAAAAATATTAAGAGATATTGAAGAGAACAATTTTAACAGTTTAATTGAAGAAATGGGGCTTTTTGATAAAGAGGCCATTTCAAAACAATATTTGGATAAAACAGAAGTTGCAGACCTAAAGGGAGAGGCTTTATATAACCTTGGAATGGCTTTAAGCCACGACAAAAAAGCAACAAAAGAACAACGCGAATTAATTAAGCAATATCACATTGAACAAAACCTTGAAAAAGCAATTTCGTGTTTCTATCAAAGTTTGAAGTGTGGATATGGAGAAGCAGCAAACAAACTGTTCACTTTTTTCTATCACCAAAACAGTGAATTCAAAGATTATGGAAAAGCATTTCAAATTGCACAAGTTGGAATTGAACTATTCAACGCAAACAGTTATTTCAACATGGGAAGAATGTTCTATGAAGGAAACGGCGTTCAACAGGATTATAGAAAAGCACGTGAATATTTTGAAGTTTCTTTTGATGAAAACCCAAAGCACGGCGGATATGAACTTGGAGTGATTTATGAACGAGCACTTGGAGTTAAAAAAGACACCGAAAAAGCACTTGATTATTTTTCTATTGCCGCTGAATGTGATGACAAATATTCTCTTTTCAAACTTGGAGTTATTTATTCTGGTTTTTATAAATACAAATACCAAGATGTGGAAAAAAATCCTGTTATTGCAACAGAGTGTTTGAACAAATATTTGAGAAAAAGTGCACCAGACAAACGCACCAATGCCCTCATTAGGCTTGGCGAAATTGGCTGTGAAAGCAAAAAACAAAAAGATAAAACAGCAGGCCTTAGAAAACTCATTCGAGTTGCAAGAAAAGGAAACGATGAAGCAAAAGAATACCTAAGAGAGCAAACAGCTTTTGGAGAATTGCAAACAGAACAAAAGCCAATTGATGTTGCAAGTTTTATTGCATAATAAAAAACATTTAAAAAAGCAAAACAGACAAGCAAGTGGTCTGTTTTTTGTTTTTTAAAAATAAATTTTTGGAAATGCTAGCGAAAAAAAAGATTTTTTGGAAATTATATGCTATACTTTGATTATAAAAAAGGAGTTTATATGAATTTTCAAGAGTTATACAACAAACTGGCAAGTGTGAGAGATCAACTTAAGATAAAGTTTTATTCCAATGGTCGCTCGCCAACAATTTGCACCGATGAAGCATTATATGAACTGGCAAAACATGCCCCAAGACGCAAAGAAGATTTGCGAAACATAATTGGACTAGGCGACACTTTCACTGATAAATATGGTGATTATTTTATGATTGTTCTAAACAAATATCACAGCAACAACATTTCAACAAAACAATTAAATAGTGAAGTGAAGTCAACGCTCAAAAACCTTGAGAACAGGCTTGTTAACATTAGCAAAAGAAACAGGCTGTTATATATGGGCAAAATATATAACAGATACGCTTTTGACCTATTCACAAATTTTGAGTTTAATGAAGATGTTTTAAACCTTCTTCTTGGCAAAAAACAATCACTAAAATTGTGTCACATTTCCAAAAACGAAACAGAAGCGGCAAAAAGATATAAAAAAGTTTTGCAACTTTTAAGAGAAATTTCAAAAGACTTCAGGGAAAATGGTCAGTATGATTTGTATGTTGGTTATCCATATGTTATGGGGAAAATTAAAGGTGAAGATTTCAATGTTAGGGCTCCCCTTGTTTTGTTCCCAATCACATATGAAAGAACAGATGATGACATCATCATAAAACTAGACAAATCAAAAGATGTTTTGTTTAACAACAATTTAATCTTGCTTCAAAACAAATTTCTTCAAAAAAATGAAGAACTTGTTAATAATGTTTTTGAAAACGTAAACAAAAACGATTTTTGCGAGCAAATACAAGATTATTATAAAAACGCAGGAATTGAATTAAACTGCAACACAGACCTAAATGAGTTGTGTGCATTTAAAGACCTTAAAGTTGATGAATTTCCAAACTACAAAAATGGCGAATTCCACATCATACCAAACGCCATTTTGGGTAAGTTTTCTCTATACTCAAGTGCTTTGCAAAGAGATTTTGAAGACATGATTGCAGACACTGAGATAAACGGCCTTGTGGATGACCTATTGTCTGGAATGAACACCATTGATTTCTACACTGATGAAATAAGTTTGGACGAAGATAAAAATGAAGAAGAACAAATAACAGACTTTTCTGAAAAAAATATAAACTACATAAACGAACTAAATGCCTCTCAAGAACAAGCAATTTTGGCAATAGATAGAAATGATAAACTTGTGATACAAGGTCCGCCAGGAACTGGAAAATCACAAACAATCACAAGTTTGATGGCAGACGCTGTTAACAAAGGCCACAATGTTTTGATGGTGTCTCAAAAAAAGGCGGCAATTGATGTTATTTATTCAAGGCTTGGAACACTTTCTAACTATGCAATTTTGTTGAGCGATGTTAAAGACAAAGATAGTTTTTATAAACAACTCTACAATTTGTTCATGGCAAACAAAAACAAAACAGATATTGGTGAAGAACTTGATGGCACTTCATTAAACATTGATGAACAAATCAAAAATCTTGAACATATTGCAAACAAATTGTTCACAGAAAAAATAAACGGAACAGAAATGTATCAAATCTATCAATCAAATGAAAACAATTTGTTCAAAGAAAAGCAATCATTTGAAAACGATTTCTATCGCATTGTTCCTGAAGAACTCACAAAAATTGATTATCAAAAACTTCAAAAGATGAAAGAAAAGTTTTCGAGCAAAAGAACTCAAAAACAAATTATAGACTATTATAACACAACAACAAAATCTCCCTATATTGCAGATGTTAAAAGTGGTTTTAACAATTTTGAACTAAAGCAAATGGAAAGAGATTTCAACTTTTTTGTTTCCGAACAGAAAAACTATTTAGGCAAAAACATTTTTGCAAAACTGTTCACTCATGGGAAACGAAAGAAGGCAATCGACTCATTGTTTAAAAAATATTTTTGCAACAATGGTAGCAAAAAAGCAATATATAAAAATCCATCTTTGCTACAAACAATCCCTGATGCATATTATAATTTTCAAGATTCAAAAGATGCCTTTAATTCCTTGGATGCCGATGAAAGAAAATATGGCAAAACAATTTTTGATATCAAAAACATTTACAATGAAATTGATGTTAACGACTATTTGTTTGACTTCATCATAAATTGCATCATAGAAAACTTTGAACACAAAAATAGTGATGTGCTGTCTAATATCTATAATTTCAATTCCATCATAAAACAAATAACGAAATCGATGCAAAAGAAAAAAGAACTAACAAAATCAAAACTGAGAAACAACTTCATAAATGCCTTTAATAGGGAAATTTTTCAATCAAAAAGATATAACGAAATGTGCAGACAAATTGAAAGCAAAAGAAAGTGGAGTGTTGCAAAGTTTATGAAAAGGTTCGATTTTGAACTTTTGAAAGGAATCAAAATTTGGCTGATGACCCCAGAGTCTGTTTCGGAAGCACTTCCACTTGAAAAAGGTTTGTTTGACCTATTGATTTTTGATGAGGCTTCTCAAATTTATATTGAAAAAGGAATCCCATCCATTTCAAGAGCACAAAAAGTTGTTATTGCTGGTGACCACAAACAGTTAAGGCCTTCTAATTTGGGTTTTGGAAGAATTGATTATGATGATGAACAAATGGAAGACGAAGAGGCAGAAACGGAAAATGCGGCTTTGGAAGAAGAAAGTTTGCTTGATTTGGCACGATTTAAGTATCCATCTGTTTTGCTAAACTATCACTATAGGTCCAAATATGAAGAATTAATAAACTTTTCAAACTATGCCTTCTATGATGGTAGACTCAATGTTTCTCCAAATGTTCAAGATGTTAAAAAACCACCTATTGAAGTAATTAAAATTAGCAATGGTTTATGGGTTGACAGAACAAACAAAAAAGAAGCAACAAAAGTTGTTGAACTTGTTAAATCATTCTTGCAAAATAGAAAAAATAATGAATCCCTTGGGGTTATCACTTTCAACAGCAACCAAAGAGATTTAATTATGGATGAAATAGACAAAGAGTGTTTGAAAGACAGCCAGTTTTCACTCCTCTGCAAAAAAGAGTTTGAAAGAAAAGATGGTGGTGAGGATAGAGGGCTTTTT